>JAWSUP010000534.1:0-2411 GCA_033549405.1 Bacillota bacterium
GAGTGCCGCGACAAAAACAAGGGCGGCCGGCAAAGACCAGCCATAGAGGAACGGTTTTGCCAGTCCACGTGCCAGTATAACAGTTATTACAAGAACGAGACCGGCTGTCAACGGGCTGTTGAAGCGGACAAGAAAAATATAAGCCAATACAGCCAGCAGCAAACAAATGACCATCGCCAGCCAGGCAAGCTCTGCCTCATTACCACCTGACAAGCCTAACAAGTAGTTGACCGCCCATGAAATCCGTCTGCCCAATGGTTCGAAATAGACAGCCAGACCCTCTTCCGGCAACCATTCCTTGTGCGTTAGCCAAAGCAATAGTCCGGTGATCGTGACGATGCCGGATAATGCAAGCAGCTGGTATCGGCCCCAAGTTAACAATGATAACAGGATCAGCATTACAAGAATTGCAGGGATCTGCCGCAAGGGATCGGTCGGCAGCCTGTTCAGGCGTAAAACCAGCTGAGACAGGCTGACCGCGTAGACCCAGCCGAAAAGCAACTTTATGACAGCGGCAGACAGCCTTTCAGACAGTTTCGGTTGCAGCGCATTCATCATAAGGATTCGCTCCGTCCCTGGTCTGTGTCTTGTTCAGCATCTTTACGTCTATCGGCACGCCTTTCCTTCCGCTTCTGTCTGGCAGATCTATCCCCTTCAGCTGCTGCGTCACGTTCTATCGACAGATTTTTCTGAGCCTCGCGCCAAGTCGCGAAATCTGCCCGGCAGACCGTCACGCCTGCTGTCAACATCGCCGCCATATACGGGTGCTGTTTACCGGGCAGCAGCTCAGCTCCCTGCAGCAGGATAAGCCAGGTTTCAAGACCATTCAAGGCGCATTGGGCCATCTTTTGAGCAGTCGCTTCATTCAGCCGGTCGGTAATCAATATGAATACCCGGGCATCCGGATAACGCGTCGCTTCAGCGACAACCAGCTGATCGGCTGCCCAGATACTGCCGTCTTCGAGCTCAGCCAAGTGCATCATGACCGCCTGCTCATCATCAGGCGATCCTGCTCTTGCTTCTGTACGACCATCCTTTTGCCAGGCGATCAGCCGTACGGCACAGCCGGCTTTGAGAATTGTCCGGAGAAGCCAGGCTGAGCTGTCGGCAAAATAATCGCCAAATTGGTTCCAGGACAGATTCCTGGCCGCATGACGATCCAAATCGCATAAGACTACGACTTCCTGCTGCAAGGGATTTTCAAATTCCCGGATCATCAGCTCATCCAGACGTGCGGTTAATTTCCAGTGAGCCCTCTTCAGGGCATCGCCCGGCCGCTGCTGCCTGATATTAGCGATCGCATCCAGATCGCTGCCCGGCTTCCACGACTTCATCTGCTGCTTATCTTGAAGCAGGGTCGACAGGTGATGCAATGGATCAAAAGCAAAAGGCCTGGGCAATACGATCAGCATCGGATCCAGCAGGTTGCGTTGACAAACATAATAAGAAAGCCTGAAAAGGCCAAACAGGTCCCGGCACCTGAGCCGCTTCAAACCGACCCTGGCCACACCGCGATGATGGCCCCTGAGCTGGACTGTTACAACCATTTCATCATGAGGGTTTAAAACGACGTATCGACGCTCATCAACCGGCTTGTCATCCTTGCCTGTTTTCTCGATCAGCAGATCGGCAAGTCCGATCAATTGCCATCCCCTGAGTTGCAGACGGATTTGCAGGGAAGCGTTCTCACCGCGATGAATCATGGGGCTGGATATTGTCTGCGTGATCCGAAGGCTTCTGCGCAATAATAGAAGCATGACAAAAGACAAAAGTGGCAGCAGAACGAGCACAAACAAAATAAGCTGCAGCTGGGCGATGCCACTATATGCCAGAACAGCCCAGGTCAGCAGGATCAGGAAAAACCAGAAGATCCCGCGGGCCGTGATCATGTTTCCGGTACAGGGACCTGGTGCAGCACACCGGTCAGTATGTCTGGAATTTCCGCCTGGTGCAGCTTTGCTTCAGGTCTGAGCAAGAGCCGGTGACCCATGACAGAAAGCAGCATGTGCTGGACATCATCCGGCAGTACATAGTTGCGGTTCTCCATCAGGGCGTGTGCCCTTGCGGCAATTAAAAGCATCAGGGCGGCTCTTGGGCTGGCGCCGAGCAGCAGGTCCTTGTGTTCCCGGGTCGCCCGGGCCAGTAAAGCGACATAGCGCCTGATGGCCTCTGCGCAATACAACCCTTCTGCGGCCGCCTGCAGTTCAAACAGCTCCTGGACGTCGACAACTGCTGTCAGGTCGGTCAGGGGTGACCGTGCAGAAAATCGCTGATAGATGGTCATTTCCTCTTCGAGGGTTGGATAACCGAGTGAGACTTTGAGCATGAAACGGTCTAACTGGGCTTCCGGCAATGGGTACGTACCGACCTGTTCGATCGGATTCTGCGTAGCCAGGACCATAAAGGGCTGG
>JAWSUP010000535.1:0-2396 GCA_033549405.1 Bacillota bacterium
CCAGGATGCGTCACCCCAGGATGCACCGTGCGGCGAAGGGCCATAGGGTTCGTCTGCTGAATTCAGCTGCCAGATTCCGTTAGCCCCGTACGTGTGACCGCAGCAGCCAGCCAGGACACAAGACCAGAAGGTATACCTCTGGATGTCGGCTCCGCTGCTGGCGCAGATCCCCTCGTAGCAAACCTCGGAATTGATCACAGGATGCCTGGCACGGGCGACCGCCGCCCGAACCTTGCGGACTGTCGGAGCAAGGGAAAGGTAGGCGCTGTGACCAGTCTGCAGCATATCGAGGTCCAACAGGGACTCGTCATCGATTTGTTCATGACCGTTGGCTGTGGGATGGATTGTCACCAGGCGGCCGAATGGGTCGTGATTCCGGACATGGCGCATCATGCCCGTCCATGCCTGGCGCGCTTCATCGGCGTATTGCTTTCTTGTGATCCGGCCTGACAAAATATCAGGGTTGTTGTAGAAAGGCATAATTGCCTCGCCGGCCAGGCACCAGACAACCGGATAAGCTGACCAGCGGGCGATCAGGTTGTCCCAGTGACGCCGGATGGTGTCAAGCCCTGCATAGTCTTTCAGATAACCCCAGGATCCCACAATGCAGGGGATGATACCCTGGTCAACCAGCCAGGCGATCTTCAGGTCAGCTGCATCGAAATAGTCCGGGTTGATGCACTGCCAGTCACGGGTCCAGGGGAAGCCGGCCTCATTGGCGCCGCGCGGGTCAAACGGCTCCATGTCAGGGTAGAGACCGGCGACGATCTGCACGACATTAAAACCCTTTTTCAGCCGGTCGGCCGTCAGCTGCTGGAAACCGGCCGGCCAGGGCAGACGCGTGCTCAAGCCCATCCACCATGTATCTGCCAGCCAGAAAAAGGGCGTCCCGTCGGCATGCTGCAGGTATCGCCGGTTTGCCGATGGCCCGATTGCGCCGTTACGATAGAGCGGATTATCCCCCTCGTAGGGCATGACATTGAGCAGGCCGCTGCAACACCCGGACAAACTGGCCTGCCCGTCGGAACAGGCCGTCGCAAAAGCATGGACACCGGTCTGGCCGGTCGCATAGCGGATTCGCCACAGGTCCTGGCCGCTCCAGAAAGCGGGGATGCGCAGCTGGCGGCCGTCAGGGGCCGTGACATCAGCCCAGACCGTCAGACTGCGGAAAGGATCTGCCGGACCGCCGGTTACGCGGACAGACCATTCAAAGACTTGATTCTGCCTGATCTGATACATAAAACTCTCCTGATTTCAGACTGCTGTTTTCAGCCGTTCCAAACCTTATCCAGCCCATAAAAAGACGGTCTCTGATGAAGATGCGAAGTGCAGATCAAGTACCAGCTGATACTTCATGCACATTTTCAAACTCAACAAACTGTCCACCAAGCCTGACCATCAATTTGGGGATTTTACCTTCATCTAAAACAACGAGCGAAAAATGTTCATGGCAATCTTCCCTCCCATATGAAATATTGCATCGTACGACATTCTCGCCAGTCCAAATCGGCCAATCCTGCACCGAGAACCCGCTCCATGAAGCCGGAATTCTTGGAATAACCAGAACCGTGTCGCCTGACAGGTCGTCGACACCCACCATCATTCTGGCAATTTTCAATGGTTCGGCAACACAGACAAGGTTAAGCGCACCGCAACCTTCTTTTTTTCTGACCGTGTCATCAAGATCAGGTGAATAATATCTTTCATACAGCCAGTATTTTGATTCCCGGTTGAGCTTCAGCGAACGGGGCGGATTTACCGTAGATTGCGCGATAAACCGGAGCGATTTCTCCGCCAGATCCATCCTGTCGAGCAGCAGCATCACTTGTGTTGCATACCCTTGTCCGTAGGAAGGACCACCCAGCATATTCTCATAAAAAGTCCCGAACTGCATCCATCCGCCATGCTTGTCAAATAGATCCGCCCGGAATGGATCACTCAAGAGCGTGTCAAACGTACCGACACCAACGGGCATGCCTTCCCAATCCATTGTTTTCAGGTCATATCCGTAAACATCAGCGCACATGGCCAGCACGCCGTTGATGCAGCTTGACCCCTTGTTGACAGGATGATTCATAACGGCATCATCGATCATCATGGTATCTGGCCGGATGCACCATGTCCAGACACCGTTTTCAGACACCAGATATTTCATCATGTTTTTACTGATTTCTTCAGAGCAATGCTTCAATTCATCCGCTTTGCCGATATCCGAAAGCCTCAAGTACATACGGCTTACAGATATCAAAGCCATCCGGATCAGATTACTCTGGATCACATTGATGTATTCACCCGGAATTCCGCATCCCCCGCCAAACTCTCCGGAGCCCGGAATTAACGGAAAAATTTTTAACTGATCAACCATATAGGAAATGGGTGATTCAGGGCTGTCGATG
>JAWSUP010000536.1:0-2388 GCA_033549405.1 Bacillota bacterium
GCAGGAAAAAAGCACCCAGACCAATCCACAGGGCGGCATGTTTCTGCATGTGTGCCCACAGGCGTCGGAGTGCTTTTTTCATAAGCGCTGTTTTAATGGCTGTCTGATCCGCTTTTACAGTATTCAGGCCGGATCAGTATGTGGCGGTCGGAGGGGTGGTGCGGGCCCACAGGTTGTTCAGCTGTTCCTGAACCTGGTAACCCATAAACAGCCAGCCTACGCCGACCAGACTGAGCAGCAGCCAGAGGATGAAGTGCTTTTCAGCCGGCAGGCCGACCCGGGTGTTCAAGTCAAAGATCGCTTCATCGATCTTGTACAGGCCGACATACATGAGCGGGAAGCAAAGCAGACCCAAGAGGAAGAAGATCACGGGATCCACTTTCTTTTCACCGGCGGCATTGTTGATCTCGTTGCTGACCATAAACAGCCAGACGATCTGGTAGATGCCGCAGGTGACGATACTGAGAACAATGACAAGAATGGGATTTCTGGTTTCTCCACGATACATGATGCTTACTCCTCCGTAATATTGTGCATTCGGGCCGGAATCCTGTCTCATATCTTATCCCTCCCGCGCAGCAACGTCAACTGGAAGGCATGGCCGTGCGGTAAAAGACAACACCAGACAGCACCGGCAACAGAAGTCAGCTCCTGGCAGCGCCTCAAAAACGGCAGTCTGCGGCTCTGTTCGTATTGCGCAGCCGGTGCGGACCCGTCTTTTCACGCCAGGTCGCCGGCTGCCTTGATCTTGACGCGGCTGGTTTTTCCCGGATAGTATGCCAGCGGTACATCCTCGACATCGATGATCTCTACGCTCGCACGGCTGGCGCCAGCGTTGACAGCCATCTGGACTGCTTCTTCTTTGGCTGCAGCCAGTGCTTCATCCCGCGGCGTCTTATCGTAGGAAACGAGCTTTTCATAGGTGCCGCTGACCTTGGATATGGCTGAACCGATCGCGTTTGCCGTTCCGAAATGTTCGGGTACCGTGACATTTTTGACGCCGCAGAACGCCTCCGGCAGGATGATAGAGCCGCCTCCGACCAGGATGACATCGACAGCGTCGCCGCTGATCTTGATGGCGTCGATGCTGTCTTCGACTTTCTCGACCATGACCTGCAGTGCGCGCCGGGCCAGCCCTTCATCAAGGTCGGCGACCAGGGATTTATCACCAAGGTCCGCCATACCGAGCCGGACGGCGACATCGGTGGCCGTCAGGACCTGTCCGCCGAAGATGCGCGCGTCCCTGGTGATGTTGAAACCTACGCTGTCCGGGCCTACGGTGACCTGGCCATCCTGCTCGCGCACGATGCTGCCGCCGCCGAGACCGATGGAAATGACATCCGGCATGCGGAAATTGGTGCGCACACCGCCGATCGAGGCAGCCACACTGCTTTCGCGGGGGAACCCGTTCTGGATGATGCCCAGGTCAGTGGTCGTGCCGCCGACATCGATGACAATGGCATCCTTTTGACCGCACAGGAAGCTGGCGCCGCGGATGCTGTTGGTTGGGCCGCAGGCAATCGTCAGCACAGGATAGTGGCGCGCATCGTTCATGGTCATGAGCGTTCCGTCGTTCTGCGAGATATAGATGCCGGCTTCGGTGACGCCCAGTTCGGCCAGGCTTCTGGCAAAACCTGTAGTGAATCGTTCCGCGACCAGGCAGAGCGATGCGTTCAGGATCGTCGCGTTCTCCCGTTCGATCAGGCTGATGCTGCCGATCTCGCTGGACAGGGATACATGAACCGCATCGCCCATGATCTCGCGGCACAGCTTCGCAGCCGCCAGTTCGTGATCATTGCGGATTGTCGAAAAAACGCAGCTGATCGCGATGGCCTGGACTTTCCCCTTCATCTCGCCAAAGAAGGCCCTGGCCGCGGCTTCGTCAAAAGGCGCCAGCTCTTTGCCGTCGTATTCAAAGCCGCCGCCGACCGCGGCGACAGATCGGGCGATCGTACGCAGGTCAGGCGCCCAGTCGATCATGGGCGGGATCCCCTGGGCAGCCGGAGCCCCGATGCGGAGCACACCGACTTCGGCCAGGTTCTTGCGTTCGATGATGGCGTTTGTGCACTGGGTTGTGCCCAGCATGGCCTGGCGGATCAGCCGGCGGTCGACGCCGGACAGTGTTAATACTGACCGCACCGCGTCGATGATGCCCGTATAGACATCCGCTGTCGTCGGCTGTTTCGTCTCGGCGATGATCTTGTGATTTTCGTCGATCAGGACGGCGTCCGTGTTGGTGCCGCCGACATCAATTCCGAGCTTCATCTTCATGCTGTCACCTCCGCGCCGAAACGTTCCTCGATCGGGATATAGTCGACATCGCAGCCGAAATAACGCGGTCCGACCAGGGCCAGACCTTCCGGAGTGCGCCACAGATCAAAGCATTTG
>JAWSUP010000537.1:0-2381 GCA_033549405.1 Bacillota bacterium
GCTGCATTGCTTCCGGTCCAATCACCTATACTGAGTTAACCCGATAGCCACATTTGTTTTTATACTGCTCATTGACTTCATCTAAAATGTCTTGACCACCCTGACTATACCAGGATTGAATAAAGACATCAAAGTCATCGACACTCATATCGCCCATTACGATCTTTTGGAATGTCGTTATTTCCAAAGTCTGGAGATCAGACCAGAACAGTTTCATGGATTCGGTCGTAAACGGGAAAAAGCTATCGAGGATCTGAACATTGTTTTCTGAAGCGACCATGTATGACTTCGCTAAATACCGGTTGTACTGCCCCCAATAATCGACTTCTTTATTCTTACCGCTCTTGTAGTCTCGGGCCATATCGACTTGGTATACCATTGTCTCCAGCCAGCCATCTGTGCTGCCGCCTTCAACAGCTTTAACCAGTTCGCGTGAAAGTCTGAGCTGAGCATCATAATACTGTGTTTCCATGGCGTATGGCCAAAACATCCATTTTCCGGGTGGATATGGGTCGACAGCAATTAGTTCTACCGGACGCTTCGATTCGAAACGGGTGATTGGTTCACGGGCAAGTGTTGTAACATCCGCATTCAGGTTCATGAGCTTAATGGCAATTTCTGGATACTCGTATCCTCGCCTGACAACTGCCCATGACGATTCAGTGTTCGGAGATTCAATATTCAATTTGCCGCTTGGGCTATGAATATTAGGAATGGGAAGCCATACCGCTTCGGGATCATTCTTCATATTATCCTGCATGCCGTAGGTTCCTGCTGACCAGCTGGCGAAATTGATTCCAGAATAACCGGCGCCAATTGAGGCACGAAGATCTTTTGAAACAAATTCCTTGTCAATCAAACCTTTGTCATACCAATCTGCCAGCACTGCCAAAGCCTCTTTGGTTTCATTAGTCAATGATCCGTAAATGATATTACCGGAGGCGTCAGGATACCATTGCTTTGGATAAGCTCCATAATAGTTGAAAACCGGACTCGGATATCCGAAGCTGTTATAAGAACCGCCGATAACATTTGCAGCGATCTCAAAGGCAACGGTTGTCCCATCGCCGCCCAGATTTGCTTCAACAAACTTTGTTGCGACATTCACGAGTTCATCCAATGTCTTTGGTGCGGGTTCGCCGATTTTATCGAGCCAATCATGTCGCATCCAAATCAAATTGTACTGATAACCAGGACTGAATGCTCTTAAGGCTCTGATTTCACCGTCAACGGTTATGCGCTTGTAAGCATCTTCAATGCCACCGTATGAATCAATAATTTCTTTGACAAGTTCGCTTGAGTAATCATGGATGTATGGCGTCAGGTTTTCGACCATATCAGAATTGATCAATGTACTGATCTGGTCCCATTGAGGGACAAATAATAAGTCCGGTAATGCGCCGCTCGTAATGGTTAAGGCGACTTTCGTGGGATATTCCTGTGTTACATAGAAGTCATAGACAATGTCAATATTAAATTCCTCTTTGATCCACCGAGTATAAACATTATTGTCGATTGTATCGCCTTCCAGCGTGAGCGAAGGTGTCGAACCGCCGCGTCCAATATGAATGGTTACAGGTTCATCATAACGCTCCCAAATGTCGATCTCTTCTGCTGGTGCAGTCGTCGTTCCTGCTGTTCCGCTTGTTGTACTCCCGGTGGTTGACTTCGTTGTCGTCGCTGTTGTTGTTGGCTGAGTGGTACAGCCAGCAATAACAGTAACAATCATAACAATGGCCACAAGTAAGTAGACTATCCTTTTCATAACGTTATCCTTTCTCCATCAACTTTACGTGCTGACAACTTCTTATTGAGTGTCACATTGCTCTGGCTGAAATGTTGTTGGCATCCAGCCTGATCACGGCGAAATTTACTCCTTTCTATCAGTAGTTTCTTTCATTCACTGCGAATGCAGTTAAATCGTATATTGTTCGAGTGCTTCATCGATTGGTTCAACGCCAAGGCCTGGTCCATCCGGAACATAAAAATAACCATTTTGGCACCGCATGTTACCGCGCAGAAATTTGATGTTTTTGTCAAATATCGAGTGCTGATATTCATGATAAACACATTGCTGGAGAGCAGCGGAAACCTGCAAGCTGGCGGCTTGAAAAACACCGATGCCGATACTGGCATGAGGCATGACCAACACATGGAACGCTTTTGCAAGCTGACATATATGCCAGAAATTCGTTATTCCAGTACGTCCGATTTCCGGTTGGATGACATTCATGCAACGATGTGTAAACCTAGGCAAGTATTCAAACACGGTGCGCAGTTCTTCGCCAATTGCAATATTTGTCTTGACGCCGCGAACGACTTCAGCCTGACCCTCGATATCTTCTGGTGCAACGGGTGCTTCTGCTACATATAGATCAAAC
>JAWSUP010000538.1:0-2363 GCA_033549405.1 Bacillota bacterium
GGAGTTGCGATCAGCCTGTGACATGGAACCGGGGCGCCATTTGCTGGCGGAACTGGGCGGATCACTGCCTCTATTGCTCAGCCTTCGTTATGGTGCGGCTGAGGAAAGGATCAGAAGCCGTTTTCCCGCAATCAAGGATGTTACGGTTCACCTGGATTTCCCGGGCGCCATCACATGCACTGTGACCGAACGTGTTGAAGTGGCGTGGCTGGCCATCCCGGATGGTTGTGTTATGATCGACAAAGACGGCGTTGCACTGAAGATTGCTGCAGATCCGCCCGGCGGCATTCCGGTCATTGAAGGCATCAGTGTCCGTTCAATGATTCTGGGATTGCCGCTGGAAGTTGATGTCACCGAGGCGATGCATCGTGCGATCAGCCTTCTTGGTGCTATAATTGAGGCAGATCGTGACCAGCGCCCTGAGACGACCTTGCTGACGCAGGTGACCAGGATACGGCCGATCAGCGGCACGCAGCTTTATCTGACAATGATCATTCCTGATACGGGCGAGGAGATGACCGTATTAAATGAGACGCGCACGGATCTGGCAGAAGACATGCTGTGGTTGCGATTCGCACTGGACCAGGACGTATTGAACGGGCGCGGTAAAGGGATCCTTGACATGACAGGCAGCCGCAGAACCTTCATACCGGACCCTTAACGATGCCCTTGGAGGTAGTACTATGTTCCCATTGTTAGGATTACTGCTCGGTTTGATCATTGGCTTACTCTGGAATGTTAATATTCCCGCAGCCTATTCTTCTTATGTTGCCGTTGGCATTCTTGCTGTGCTTGATTCGGTCATTGGCGCCCTGACGGCTAATCTGCAGAACCGGTTCAACATAAGGCTATTCATCACAGGTTTTCTGGGAAATACGGCCATCGCGGTTGCCCTTGCTGCCCTGGGGGACCAATTGAATCTTCAGCTGAGCCTGGCTGCGGTTTTTGCTTTTGGCAACCGGATTTTCATCAATTTTTCAACGATCAGGCGTCTGATGCTTGAAAGGTGGGATAACCGGCGCAAGAAGGAACCAGTCGTTCCTGAGTGACCAGCCACCCAGTGGCTGATAAGAAATGACTTGGTCTTTCTCCCGAACTCATCAATCCTTCTGGAGATCCATAGAGTAAATATTTTCTTAGCATCCACCAGCGGTATGTCAAGATCTTGTAAGGAATATTTAAAAAGATACTAAATATTGTTGTGTCACTTGTCATCTTAGTGTAAAATTGGGTCAGAATGATTCGATGACAAGACCGTCATGACGGATAATCGGCCGAGATGGCTGCTGCAGCCGGGCAGATAGAGTAGCCCGCCTGGATGGAAGCAGGATTGAGAGGGGATGTTGACTTGTCAGATTATAAAATGGGTTTCGGCATGGATAATGATCATTTTGCGACTATTAAGGTTATCGGTATCGGCGGCGGCGGCTGCAATGCGGTCGACCGTATGATCGATGGTGATGTCCAGGGAATAGAATTTATAACAGTCAATACAGATAACCAGGCATTGATGCGGACCAAAGCCAGCAATCGGATCCAGATCGGCGAGAAGATCACGCGCGGACTCGGTGCCGGGGCAAATCCGGAAATAGGCGAAAAGGCTGCAACCGAATCAAAGGACGAGATCGCTCAGTTGATTCGCGGAACAGATATGCTGTTTATCACATCTGGCATGGGCGGCGGAACCGGAACAGGCGGAGCCCCGGTCATCGCACAGATCGCCCGCGAGCTGGGCATTCTGACCGTCGGTGTTGTGACCCGTCCGTTCCGGTTTGAAGGTTCACGCAGAATGCAGAATGCTGAACGCGGCATTCGTGAAATGGAAAAGTATGTCGACTCTCTGATTGTCGTCCCCAATGATAAGCTGCTCGAAATCGCATCAGACGACACAACGCTCGATGAGGCTTTCACTCTGGCAGATCAGGTGCTGAAGTACGGCGTGTCCGGCATATCCGACCTGGTAGCCGTGCCCGGTTTGATTAATCTGGATCTGGCTGATGTACGCCGGGTCATGACCCAGGCCGGCGTCTGCCACATGGGCATCGGCCGGGCATCTGGTGAAGGCCGTTCGGCCAATGCCATCCGCCAGGCCATCAACAGTCCCCTTTTGGACACGACGATTGACGGCGCCCGCGGTGTTATCATCAATTTTACCGGTGGTCGCGACATGCGCATCCGGGAAGTTGACGAAGCAGCCTCGATTGTCAGGGATGCTGTCTCCCCAGATGCAGATATCATCTTTGGTGCAGTCATCGATCCTGAAATGACCGATGACATCATGATCACTGTCATTGCCAGCGGGTTCGACCGAGAACCGGCGCCAGCCGGCGCCAGGCAGGCCACGGCTGTTCCAGTGCGTCAGG
>JAWSUP010000539.1:0-2361 GCA_033549405.1 Bacillota bacterium
TAACAGGTTTTTTGACAATAGGCAAGCCCCAAAATAGTTCTATGTAGTATTAAAGGATTAAGAATAATCGTACTATTGGTATATTGCTCTGCCAGCGTGGTTTTTCCACAAAATTTCGGACCGACCAACGCAATTGCTTTGAACGTATCCAAATACGCTCGCATTGATTTTTCCATAATCCGATGGATATACATATCTGAACAGACTCCCCTAATGCTATTTGATCAACTTCACTGTAATTATACCATAAATGAAGCGTATGTCTATTAAATATTGAAGCATATGTCTATTAAATATTGAAGCAAATGTCTATAAAATATTAGAGCAAATGTCTACACATTGTTAGAATAATTGAACATGAAGCAGGTTGCTCATTGTACTTGTCAAGTAAAATAACCTTCTAAGCGAGCCGCTTTCCCTCCGGTCTGTCAGGGTGTAAGCTGGATGCATGGCTGTGTGAGCCGTTGAACAAGGCGGAGGTGATCCTATTTTGGGACAAAAGCGCGGTAGTGTCGCGTTATGCGACCACCAGGTGGCGTGGGAAAATAACGCTGCATCAGCGATTCAGGATCTGAAGGCGCTGTTTGGCGAGCTTGCGCTGGACATCCAGCATGTGGGCAGCACCGCCATCCGTCACATCAAGGCGAAGCCGATCATCGACATCGCGGTTGGCGTGAGCAGCGTTGACACGCTGACTGAGGTGTTGCCGCGACTTGACGCGGGCATATACAGACGCAGCCACAACCGCCACAGCAATGACCTTTTGTATGTGATCGATGATCCGGCAAACGACACGCGTACGCATCAGATCCATATTCTGCCGGTCAACAGCGAGCAGTGGCACAACTTCGTGGATTTTCGCGACTACATGAACGCATTTCCCGGGAAGGCGAAGGCCTATGAGCAGCTCAAGCTTGAGCTTGCCCGTAAACATCCTGACGACACCATGGCCTATACGGATGGCAAGAGACCCTTTATGAATCAGCACCTTTTTGAGGCACGCATATATGCGGATCTGCGGCTAAAATATGACCTTACGGATTTTCATCCCATCACGGCCGGGCTGTCAGGGGATAAGAAATACCGCCTCACGACCGCTGACGGCAGCAAAATGCTCCTGCGCGTCTCCGACAGCTCGGAGCACGACCACAAGCGACACCTGTTCGACAGGATGAAGCAGGCTGCGGACAGAGGCGTTCCCATGTGCGCACCGATCGCGTTCGACTTTTGCGATAACGGGAAGTGCGTTTACCAGCTGCTCAGCTGGTGCGACGGAGAGAATCTGGAAACATTACTCCCCCTGCTACCCGAAACACAGCAGTATGTTCTGGGGCTGCAAGCCGGCGAGATCCTGCATAAAATCCATTCGATTCCCGCACCGGACGATCTGGGCGACTGGTCTGTGCGCTATTTCAGCCAGAACGAAGACCAGATCAAGGCGTTTTCCACATTGGACTTTCAGCTTGAGGGCAGCGACGCGATCGTGCGATTCGTTGAAGATAACAAGACATTACTGAATAACCGCCCGCAGTGCTTTCACCATGGGGATTACCATGTCGGCAACTTCCTGTTGGCAGATAATGGCAGATTATCTGTGATCGACTGGGAACCGCTTGATTACGACAACGACGCAGACCCGTGGGAGGAATTCAACAGGATCGGCAATTCCGACGTTATGTCGCATTTCGCGACAGGGTTGATCCGCGGATACTTCAAAGGGAATCCTCCGGCCGCATTCTGGCAACTGCTCAAGTTCTACTTGTCCGCCGGTGCCCTGATGCTGGTCTCCTGGGCCGTTCATGTACAGCCGGACCAGCTTGACTATGCCACCCGGCATGTCCAGGATCTGCTGTCCTGGTATGACCAGATGCGCAGAGATCTACCGTCATGGTATCTGTCTGATTTCTATATCAAGTACACAGACCAGGTGCCGTACAAGTTGAAAGAACCCTATGATTTTTCATTCATCAGCAAATACGGCAAGGTGTTCAAGGCATATGATGACCAGGATTCCGGCAACATCTGTTTTGGCGTGGAAAACAATGGCGTGCGGTATTTTGTCAAATTTGCCGGAGCACCGACAGTGAGAGCCAATGTCACACCGGCTGAAGCAGTTGCCAGCCTCAGGCGCACCGTTCCGGTCTACCGGGATCTGGCACACTCAAATCTCATCAAGCTTATAGCGGCAGAGGAAATTGGCGGCGGTTTTGCCATGGTGTTTCAGTGGACAGACGGCATGTGCGCGGGTAAACAATACCCGATTTCCCGCAGGCGTTTTTTTCAATTACCGATTGAAACCCGGCGGCTGGTGTTTGAAGAGATCCTTGTCTTTCACGCGCATATCATCAGGCAGGGTTATGT
>JAWSUP010000540.1:0-2336 GCA_033549405.1 Bacillota bacterium
ACCGCTGATCTATCAAGGTCAGTCTCATGGCGCGCGTCAGAAGGCTGTGCGTGAAGTCCTCGAACTGGTCGGTCTGGCGGATCGTATGAGCCACCGGCCCAACCAGCTGTCGGGTGGCCAGCAGCAGCGCGTGGCCATCGCGCGTGCCCTGGTGACCAGACCGGCCTTGATCCTGGCTGACGAACCGACCGGCAACCTTGATTCCCGGTCCAGCCACGACATCATCGCGTTGCTGCACCAGATTCATCAGTCCGGCAATACGATCCTGGTCATAACCCACGATGCAACCATCGCGGCCGAGGCCGACCGCCGCATTGAAATCATGGATGGACGCATCATTGCTGACACCAGGGAAGCACAACCGCAACAGCCGGGGCAGGGAGGCTCCCTATGACGATCACACAATCATTTCGCATGGCGATCAAAGCAATAGGATCAAATAAGGTGCGCTCGTTTCTGACCATGCTGGGTATCATCATCGGCGTCCTTTCTGTTTCGCTGCTGATCTCTGTCGTGCAAGGTGCCACCGGTTCGATCACCGAGCAGCTTGAAGGACTCGGCAGCAACCTGCTTATGGTCAGTGTCAGGAATCGGGCTAACACCTATATCGATAACGATGACCTGCAGAAGTTGGCACTGTCGGACGACAGCATTGCACTGATCTCACCGACCGTCAGCGGACAGGTTGCCGTCAGGTCTGTTTTCCATTCGATGACGACAACCATTACGGGTGTAAATGCCGCACATATGCGTATACGCAACTTGACATTGACCGACGGCCGGTCGATCAGTCCGGTAGATGACCAGTATCGTACGGCAGTTGCTGTCATAGGCACGGGAATTGCCGACGAGCTCTTTGGACACAGGTCTGTAGTCGGCAGTACACTTTATGTCAATAACCGCGCCTTTTCCATTATCGGTCTGCTTGAAGAGGAAGGCGAGTCACTGTTCGGCAGCAACGACCAGACAGTTTTTATCCCATTTGCGACAGCTCAGCGCTTGTTGAAAAATACGACGATCAGCACGTTTTTTGTATCGGCTGACGGACCGGACAAGATCGACCAGGCGCGCCGGGTGATCGACCTGTTCATGCTGTCCCGTGTCAGGGAAGCGAGCGAATATACGCTGGCCAGCCAGACAGATATTCTGGACACCCTGGGAACCGTAACCGGAACGCTGTCATTGCTTCTGGGCGGTATCGCGGGCATATCCTTGCTGGTCGGCGGCATCGGCATCATGAACATCATGCTGGTGTCGGTTACGGAGCGAACCCGGGAAATCGGCATCCGCAAGGCGATCGGCGCCAAACGGAAAAATATCCTGACCCAGTTTCTTATTGAAGCATTGACGATTTCGCTGTTGGGCGGCCTGACCGGCCTGGCCATCAGTTGGCTGGGCGTGACCCTGATCGGCAACCTGATGGGGATCACCATCGGCATATCAACCGAAGTAACCGCGCTTTCCCTGGGTTTTTCTGCGGCAGTCGGCCTTATCTTCGGCATGTACCCGGCATCCAAAGCGTCGCGTCTGGCACCTATCATCGCTTTGCGTTATGAATGAACCATGTTATCATGGTCTCATAAAAGGCGGAGGTCAGGCAGATGCAGGAACCGGTCATATTAGCCAGTGATATCGGGACAAGCAGTGTCAAATCCGCTATTTTCGATCTGAGCGGTACAATTCTGGATTCAGCAACCAGACCGCACACGACCAGGCATAATCAGTCTGGCTGGTCTGACCAGGATCCGGATGACTGGTGGAGCGGCTATCAGCAGACAGTCCGTGAACTGGTCGACAGACAGCCGCAGGTTTCGGAACGCATCGCCGTCATCGGTGTCAGCGGCCAGATGCTGGGTTGCCTGCCGCTGCATCCGGCTCTGACCCATGCCGACACGCGGGCGGCTCTGACCCATGCCGACACGCGGGCGGCTGAACAAGCGCTCCAGATAGAGGATCACATTGGCGGCGGGCAATTGTACACGCTGACCGGGAATATCCTGGACGCACGATCCAGCCTTGCCAAACTACTGTGGTTCAAACAGCACAGACCTTCCTGTTACCGAGAGGCAGACCGCTTCCTGCAGGCTAAAGATTTCATCGTTTCCCGTTTGACCGGCCTCATAGACACGACAGACCTGTCGGATGCGGCGCATGCCCAATGGATCGATTTGAAGAAGCGGCGCTACCTGACAGATGTCTTCAACGACCTGGGCCTTGCTGCCGTTAAACTTCCAGCCTTGCACCGGGGAACCGACCAGGTCGGCAAGCTGACTGCTGCCGCAGCCAGACAACTCAGTCTTAAAACCGGTATACCTGTCGTCGCCGGAGCCGGTGAC
>JAWSUP010000541.1:0-2331 GCA_033549405.1 Bacillota bacterium
GACCAGGGTGATCGGCCTGATCAACCAGTATCTGCAGCCTGACGATATTGCCGTAGGGTCATCCGGCAGCCTGCCCGGTGACCTGCAGCGGCTCTGGCGCAGCGGACATCCAGGCACCTACCACTTGGAATACGCCTTCAGCTGCATGGGCTACGAAGTTTGCGGCGCCCTTGGCGTCAAGATGGCCTGCCCGGACCGGGAGGTCTATGCCTTCCTCGGGGACGGCAGCTACCTGATGCTGCACAGCGAACTCTATACGGCAGTCCAGGAAGGGCTCAAGATCAACCTGGTGATCATGGATAACAGCGGCTGGGGCTGCATTGAAAATTTGCAGAACAGCCAGGGGAGCAGTACCTTCGGCACTGTCTTTCGGGCGCGCGGTGAAGACGGCCGCCTTGACGGTGCAGTTCTACCCATCAACTTTGCTGCTAATGCCCGCAGTTACGGCGCCGTCGCCTACACCATCCGCAGCGAAAGTGAGCTGCTGGATGCCCTGTCTGATGCCCGCCATCAAGTAAAACCCTGCGTATTCGACATCAAGGTGCTTCCCGGCAGTATGACCCATGGTTACGAGAGCTGGTGGCGGGTCGGTGTGGCTGAAGTCTCCAATAGCAGCCAGGTTGCCGATGCCCATGCAGCCATGGCCCGGGAAATCGACAAAGCTCGTCCCTACTAAGGGACTGCTTAGAAAATAATTGGTCTTTTCCCCGAAAGATTGGCGAGTCTGGTCAAGCTTTCGGGGAATCTATAGAGCAAGTTATTTCTAAGCAGTCCCTAAGCGTGTTCCCTCTATCCGACCGCTGTGACTGCAGCAAACTGCTCGCCGACCAGCCGGTCACTGACATAACAGATAGAAGCAAGGGGTAGATGCTATGTTAGATCCGCTGAAAATCCGCCTGGCGATCGCACCGATCGGCTGGACCAATGATGATCTGCCTGACCTGGGGGCTGAAAACACCTTTGCCCAGTGCGTCAGTGAAATGGCGCTGGCAGGCTTTGCCGGCTGCGAACTGGGCAGCCGCTTCCCCCAGGACATCAGTGTTCTCCATCAGGCATTATCCCTGCGGAACCTCCAGGTCTGCAATGCCTGGTTCAGCACGTTTTTTACCAGTCGTCCACCCGAAGAGACATATGCCGCTTTCACACGGCAGGTCTTGAAGCTCAAAGCGCTGGGCGCCGGCATCATCGGCGTTTCAGAGCAAGGCAATTCGATCCAGGGCAGGCAGGACCGGCCGATTCTGGAGCACAAGCCTGTCTTCAGTGAAGCAGAGTGGGAAAGTGTCTGCCGGGGTTTTGATAACTGCGGACAGATTGCCCGGGATCACGGCCTGTTCCTGACGGTGCACCACCACATGGGCACCGGCATCCAGAGTGGATCCGAGATCGACCGCCTGATGCAGGAGACTGATCCCGAACGGGTCGGCCTGCTTTATGACACCGGCCACCTCGCGTTCAGCGGCGAAAACCCGCTCGAAGTGTTGCGCCGGCATGCCGGCCGGATCCGCCATGTCCATCTCAAAGACATCCGCGGCGCAGTTCTGGCACGTGTCCTGCCGGAGCAAATGAGCTTTCTGGGTGCGGTCCGCGCCGGTGTGTTCACGGTGCCGGGTGACGGATCGATCGATTTTGCACCCATCTTCCACGAACTGGAATCAATCAGCTACAGCGGTTGGCTGGTGGTCGAAGCCGAACAGGATCCGGCCAAAGCAGATCCGCTCCTCTACGCCATGAAGGCGCGTTCGTACATCCGTGAAGCTGCCGGGCTGTAAGCGGCTGTTCAGCCAGCAGCGCCGGCCGTGCGGTGTTTCTGCCAGGAGTAGTTGACGAACCGGCGGTGCAACCGCCAACGATAGGACTGTTCAGGAGGTAATGGATATGACTAAAGTAGGTGTCGTCGGATATGGGGTCATCGGCCAGCGCCTGGCGGACGGAGTCGCCCGGCAAAAAGACATGGAGCTTGTCGGTGTCGCCGATGTCGCACCGACACTGGCTGTCAGGGCCCTGCGGGAAAAAGGCATGCCTTACCGGCTATACCTGGCCGATATGAGCAAGAAACCGCTTTTTGACCAGACAGGTATCCCGGTCAGCGGCAGCCTGGAAGATCTGGTCGGAGCCTGCGACGTGATCCTGGATGCGACCAGTGCCGGCGTCGGGGCCAGAAACAAAGAACTCTATCAGCAAATGGGGAAAAAGGCCATTTTCCAGGGCGGAGAAAAGGATTCTGTCGCCGATGTCTTTTTCCACGGCTACGCCAATTACGAAAAAGGTCTGGGCAAGCAGTTCTTGAAACTGACCAGTTGCAACACAACGGGCCTGATCCGGGCCGTTGAC
>JAWSUP010000542.1:0-2328 GCA_033549405.1 Bacillota bacterium
TTACCGGCGGAATCAACAGCTTTCGCCTTTACCATGCGATAGTGGAAATCGGGGGTCCATGCGCATGTCCAGAGGTCCATCCTGTCCATAACCAAAACCGCGCTGTGGATTGTCCAGTTGCCAGGATGAGACGCCCAGGTCTGCCAGAATGCCGTCTGCCGATGGTCTGTCCAGCAGATCCAGAATCGAGCCCAGATCAGCAAAATTGCCTTTATGCAATGCATAGCCGGCAGGGCTGTTGTTCTGCTCAAGTCTTTTTTTTGCAGCCGCCAGGGCATCGCTGTCCTGGTCAATACCGATCAATATCCCTCCGGCGCCTAACCTGTCCATGATGGCAGAAGCATGACCGCCGCCGCCCAGCGTACAGTCAACATAACAGCCATCTGGCTTGATGTTGAGCAGTGTTATGACTTCAGCTGCCAAGACGGGCTGATGGGCAAAATCAGAGACCTTTGACATCGAAACGTGTCAGGTCCACTCCGGAAAGTGATCCCTGTTCCTCCTTCTGTGCGTCATAGAAGGATCTGGAGCAGATCTCCAGTTTGTCGATCATATCAATGAAGCAGATTTCGCTGCCACGCGCGACAGCTATATGCGACCACAGCTCATCACTGATTGAGATGCGGCCCTGGCTATCCAGCTCACAGGCCATAGCTTCACCGATAATCAGGCGCTTGAGGCGGCGTACAGCCGGATCGGTACCAGACAACTGGCTTATCTGCTCTCTGATCAAGTGAAACTGCTCAGGTGTATAAGCTGAAAGGTAGCCATCGTCGAGGCTCAGTGTGACAACAAGAGATGCGCCGATCGTGCCGCGCAGTCGGGCAGGAACGAAAACACGGCCTTTCGCGTCAATAGTATGCGTATATCTTGCCAAATCGTCACCCCGTTTCCTGTCAGCGCACTTAAATCATCCACTTTAAACCACGATCATTGATAAATCTGCTACAATTCACCACTTAATTGTCATTTTACACGCAATGTGAGATGATTGCAATCAAGTGACCAGACGCAGTCCGAATGTAACGCAAACGTAATAAAACCGCCTGGATTAATCCTGTTCAGGCGGTTCTTCTTTATTCGAACGGGTCGCGGGGTGGAAAGGAAATTATTTAGCAGTCTCTTGGCTATTTGCGGTTCAGGTTACGATCCATCGATATGCTGAGCATCACGCCCAATGCAAAAAAATTGACAACCATGGCTGAACCGCCAAGGCTGACAAAAGGGAGCGGTATGCCTGTAATGGGCAACAGACCAACGCACATGCCAAGATTTTCGATGAAATGGAATGCCATGCCGGCAGACAGACCGACCATGGTCAAAGCTGAAGCTGGACGCTGACCGTGCACTTTTGATGCGACATACAGTGTTCTGACAAGAAAAAAGAATACGAGGATCAGAAGGGCTGTCGTACCGATGAAGCCCATGTGCTCAGAGATCGCAGTATAGATGAAATCACTCTCTTTGACAGGCACATGGACCGGAAAATCGCGGGTGCTGCCGGTAAGCCCGCCTGTAGCGATCGCCAGTCGAGCTTGCATCAGGTTATACGATGCAGCCGGGTCATGTCCGGGGTACAAAAAGGTCAGGAGCCTGTTTTTCTGGAAATCGTCGAAGTAGAAAAACCAGGCCAGCGGCACAAGGACAACCAGGCCGGAAAAGCCGAGCAGGACGTAACGCCAGCGTATCCCCCAGGCAAAGACCATGCAGACGAACATGAAGACCAGAACCATAGCAGTCCCAAAATCGGGCTGCTTCATGATCAACAATAGCGGCAGGGCATACATGGCCAACAAGATAAGACTGCCCTGCCAGAATTTCTGCCTGGTGTTCATCCATTCGAAAACATAGGCAGTGGACATGGCCAGTCCGATTTTTGCCAGCTCAGATGGCTGAAATGAGCCGATAAATGGCAGATTCAACCAACTGTCTGCACCCCATTGAAGTTCCATCGAAAAATTATCGACCAGCACATACACCAGCAGCAAGATACTGACTGCATAGACGCTCCAGGCGATTAAACGCATAGTCGGCACTTCGACCACACTGAGTATGAGTGCGATCAATATTCCGACCAGGACAGCGCCTACCTGGCGATAAAGGTTTGTCGGATAAGCGTCGCCAAATCCATCAGACAGAACCTTGCTGAGCACAAAGAGGCCGATCAGTGAAATCACAACGATCGGGACAAACAGCCAATAATCCATGATGCGGAAATAGGTCTGCTTTTTTAATTGTTCAAATCCGGTTCGAGCCATCAGCGTTCCGCTTTTTGATCGTCATCTGCCGCATCGGATTCATCAACGGCATCCGGTTCGGCATCCGCAT
>JAWSUP010000543.1:0-2312 GCA_033549405.1 Bacillota bacterium
CTCATGGATACAGTCGTATGTCGGATCCTTCGGATCGGTGCTGGTGCACTCGAGAACGTCAAGGGCTGAACCTTTGATAACCGGGGTATCGTCACCGGGGAAATCATATGTGTTCAGCAGATCGCGGACTTCCATCTCTGTCAGTTCGATCAATTCCGGGTCAGCCATGTCGCACTTGTTGAGGAAGACGACAATGGAAGGAACACCGACCTGACGGGCAAGCAGAATGTGCTCGCGGGTCTGGGGCATCGGACCGTCTGCAGCGGATACGACCAGGATCGCACCGTCCATCTGGGCTGCGCCGGTGATCATGTTCTTGATGTAGTCGGCATGACCAGGGCAGTCAACGTGGGCATAGTGCCGCGCTTTGGTCTGGTACTCGACATGGGCCGTGTTGATCGTGATACCACGGGCCTTTTCCTCTGGTGCTTTGTCAATGCTGTCATATGCCGTATACTGGGCAGAACCTTCCATCGCCAATACTTTGGTGATGCCAGCCGTCAACGATGTCTTACCATGATCGACGTGGCCGATGGTTCCAATGTTTACATGTGGCTTTGTTCTTTCAAATCTTGCCTTTGCCATTTGAGCATATCCTCCTTTATTCAGCATCCGTCATGCTGATTCCTATCATTTTACTGGCTTTTTGCCGCCTTAGACCATTGTACACTATTTGCCGGATTTGGCAATCTTTGAGGGCCTCCGGATGGCCTGACCGGTTCTCCCTTTTTATGTCATTTCTTTAAAATTGTGTCCATCAGGTTCTTTGGCACTTCGTCGAAATGGCTGATCTGCATGACAAACGTTCCTCTGCCCTGTGTTCTCGAGCGCAGCGTCGTCGCATAGCCAAACATCTGCGATAGTGGCACCTTAGCTGTGATAGCCTTGACGCCGTTCCGGTCTTCCATGCCTTCTATCCGGCCGCGCCGGGCGCTGATGTCACCCATGACATCACCGAGATAATCATCAGGCACAATGACATCAACCCGCATGATCGGTTCGAGCAATACAGGATCCGCCTTACGGCAGCCATCTTTAAAGCCCATGGACCCGGCGATTTTAAACGCCATTTCTGATGAATCAACCTCGTGATACGATCCGTCGACCAGCGTTACACGCAGATCAACAACCGGGTATCCTCCCAGAACACCGCTGCCCATTGCTTCCTGGATGCCTGCGTCGATCGGGGCGATGTATTCCCGCGGAACAGTACCGCCGACGATCTTGTTGACAAATTCATAGCCCTGGCCTGCCGGTAACGGCTCGATTTCCAGAACACAATGGCCATATTGGCCGTGACCGCCGGATT
The DNA here is from genome assembly GCA_033549405.1 of Bacillota bacterium. GTDB lineage: Bacteria > Bacillota > Clostridia > Saccharofermentanales > UBA5734 > JAAYBY01. The sequence goes on from JAWSUP010000543.1 coordinate 1,310, forward strand.
GGCGGATGAAACGGCCTTCGCTGCGGACGGGCTTTCTGATCGTCTCCTTGTAGGCTACCTGGGGGGCGCCGACGTTGGCTTCCACCTTGAACTCACGGAACAGGCGGTCGACAATGATATCCAGATGCAGCTCTCCCATACCGGCGATCAGGGTTTGCCCGGTCTCGGTATCACTGAATGTCCGGAATGTCGGATCTTCTTCGGCAAGCTTGGTGAGCGCAATCATCATCTTGTCCTGGCTGACCTTAGATTTTGGCTCAATGGCCACCTGGATGACCGGTTCGGGAAAATCCATTGATTCCAGGATAATGGGATGCTTCTCATCGCATAATGTATCACCGGTTGTCGTGTCTTTGAGGCCGACCACCGCAGCGATGTCACCCGAATAGACCCGATTGATTTCAGCCCGATGGTTGGCATGCATCTGCAGGATGCGTCCGACGCGTTCACGCTTGTTCTTGACTGAATTCAGGGTATAGGAACCCGAATCGAGCGTGCCTGAGTAGACGCGGAAAAAGCAGAGCTTGCCGACAAACGGGTCAGTCATGATTTTGAAGGCCAAAGCGGCAAAGGGGGCGCTGTCATCGGTCGGACGAACTTCCTCTTCTTCCGAATTGGGATTAATGCCGTTGATCGGCGGTACTTCAAGCGGTGATGGCAAAAAGTCGACGACTGCGTCCAGCATCATCTGGACGCCTTTGTTTTTGTAAGACGATCCGCAGCAGACCGGTGTCATGCGGCAGGCAAGTGTTGCCTTGCGAATCGCTTCTTTCAGTTCATCAATCGTTATCTCTTCGCCTTCGAGAAACTTTGTAGTCAACGCATCATCTGTCTCAGCGACCGACTCAATCAAACGCTCGTGCCAGGTCTGTGACAAATCTTTCAAGTCATCCGGAATATCCGTTTCCTGAATATCCATGCCCATGTCATCGCCATAAACTTCGGCTTTCATCTGGACAAGATCAATGATGCCTTTAAAATTCTCTTCCTTGCCAATCGGCAG
>JAWSUP010000544.1:0-2297 GCA_033549405.1 Bacillota bacterium
CCCTGACAAGCTGGACGAACGGCAGGTCGTTTTTCTGGCCGACCCGGGCATCGTCCTCGCCGAAAGCAGGCGCGATATGGACGATACCGGTGCCGTCGGTCAGGGTGACATATTCGTCCGCTGTTACATAGAATGCTTTCTTGCCGCTTGCTGCGATGCGTTTCTGGGCATACGGGAACAAAGGCTCATAAGACAAGCCAACCAGTTCGCTGCCAGGCATACGCCTGATGATGCGATAGGGTGCGTCAAAAATCTGGGGAACGAGAACACCCGCTATGTAGTAGCGAACCTTCTTTTCCGTGCCATCCAGATCCTTGTCAAATTCTGCCAGGACATATTCTTCGTGTGGATTGACACAGACAGCCACGTTTGACGGCAGTGTCCAGGGGGTGGTTGTCCAGGCAGCCAGATAAGCATCTGGTTCGCCGACAACGCGGAAACGGACATAGATTGAGGTTTCATGCACATCCTGATACCCCTGCGCCACTTCATGGCTGGACAGGGATGTCCCGCAACGCGGGCAATAGGGTACGATCTTATGTCCCTTGTAGAGCAGACCTTTATCCCAGATCGTGCGCAAGGCCCACCACTCTGACTCGATATAATCGTTCTCATACGTGACGTACGGGTTTTCCATATCGGCCCAGAAGCCGACCCGGTCCGACATCTGCTCCCATTCACCTTTGTATTTCCACACGCTTTCACGGCATTTCTTGATGAACGGCTCGACACCATATGCTTCGATCTGAGGCTTGCCGTCGATACCGAGCATCTTCTCAACTTCCAGTTCGACCGGCAGGCCGTGGGTGTCCCAGCCTGCTTTGCGCAGGACATGCTTGCCTTTCATCGTCTGGTAGCGCGGAATGATGTCCTTGATCACGCGCGTCAGGATATGACCGATGTGCGGTTTGCCATTGGCAGTGGGCGGTCCGTCATAAAATGTGAATTCCGGACAGCTGCTGCGTCGCTCAATCGATTTATGAAAGATTCTGTTTTCCTGCCAGAATTTTAGGACTTCCTGTTCGCGATCGACAAATCCCATATCTGTTGCAACTTTTTCGTACATATCCAGGCCTCCTGGTCTTTGTTCTTGAAGGTATTTGCTTACGGCGTCAGAACATATAAAAAGCGCCCCAACGGGGCGCTTGACAGCGCGGTACCACCCGTGAATGACAGCCGGCAGAACCGATCGTCATCTTGTCTTCCTGTAACGGGGATGCTGCCCTGTGGCAGTCTGCCGGTCCTTTCTACTTTGGGTCCGCTTTCCGGTTGGTCACCGGTCTGGACATGACCCTTTTCGTCGGACAGCTCGCGGATGATTTTCATTCAGGTGCGGTACCATGCGGCTTCCACCCTTCCGCACTCGCTGCAGGCCGCTGCCTGACTACTCTTTCCGGTCCAAGCTTTTGTCTGTTTCGCTTTCACAGGATTATACTAGAAATCCGCAGGTATTACAACAGTTCGTTGCATCAGCCGGTCATCGATGATAGGATGAAAAAGAATACGGGGCTTTAGAGAAATGAGCTGGTCTTTCTCCCAGGGACTGACGGAGGTAGCATGATGGCAATTTTACACACCAACTTCTTTTCGCAAACGCTGGGGCTCAGCTGCTCCATGGACGTGATCCTGCCCGAAACCGAGCAGGGCATCGGCATTGATACGGCTTCGGATCAATCTGACAGGCAAGCATTACCCGTCCTGTACCTGTTGCATGGCCTGTCTGATGATCACACCATCTGGCAGCGCCGCACCTCAATCGAACGCTATGCCGCCTCCCGGCGGATCGCCGTGGTCATGCCGGCAGTTCATCGCAGCTTTTATACCGATCAAAAGTACGGATACCGCTACTGGACCTTTATCAGCGAAGAGCTGCCAAAGGTTGTCCGCCATTTCTTCCATATCTCCGACCGGCGTGAAGATACTTTTGCAGCCGGCTTGTCGATGGGCGGTTACGGCGCCCTGAAGCTTGGCCTGCGCAGGCCTGACTTATTTGCCGCTGTTGCCAGTCTGTCCGGCGCCGTCGATCTGTCTCATTTCATTGGCTCGCCTGATCCTGAGCGATCGGCTGAAGGCCAGCTGATTTTCGGCTCTCTCGAACAGTATCTGGGCGGCGATGACGACCTGTCTGCACTGGCGCAAAAGACCGCAGACTCAGGTGTGGCCAGGCCGGATATCTTCATGGCTTGCGGCAGCGGTGATTTTCTCTACCAGCACAACCTGAAATTTTGGCCGTATCTGGAGCAACTCGGCTACAAAGTCACCTGGCACGAAAAAGAAGGCGCCATCCATGAATGGGG
>JAWSUP010000545.1:0-2296 GCA_033549405.1 Bacillota bacterium
CCATTTCTTTCATCTTCTGCAGAACGCGTCCGACTTCAGGGGCATCACGGTTCATATCCGGATTAACACGGTGGACGATATCCAGAACGGCCGATCGCCCGGACACTTCTGACAACAAAAAGCGTCGGCTGTTTCCGACCAATCCGGGTTCAATATGCTCAAAGGTAACCGGGTTTTTTTTGACACCATCGACATGCATACCGCCCTTGTGGGAAAAAGCGGAAATACCAACATACGGTTCGCCGTTGGGCAACGTCAGGTTGGCGATATCGGCCATACGCCGCGTCAGTGGCGCCAGCTGCTCCAGTTTTTCTTCCGGTATGCAGGACATATTATATTTGAGGTGCAGGTTGGCGATGATTGTAGACAAGTTGGCATTGCCGCACCGCTCGCCAACTCCATTAAGTGTTCCCTGCACATGTCCGGCACCGGCCAGTACGCCGGAAATTGTATTGGCAACCGCCAGGCCGGCATCATTGTGGCAATGGATACCGACACAGACCTTCGGCAAGAATTCTACTGTATCCCGGGTGTGTTGATAAATCACTTCAGGCATACTGGCCCCATTGGTGTCACAGAGACAGACAACAGACGCGCCGCCTTCAGCGGCGGCCTTAAGGCAACTCAGCGCATATTCGCGATTGGCAGCGCATGCTTCAAAATAGTGCTCGGCATCGAAGATAACTTCTCTGCCCCGGCTGCGACACCAGGCAATAGTCTCTTTTATCATGGCCAGATTTTCTTTTTGTGAGCAGCGCAGGATATCACGAACCTCCAGGTCCCATACTTTACCGAAAATCACGATGACCGGTGTGCCGGCGTCCAGAAGGTCGCGAAGTCCATCGTCATCTTCAACCGCGCTGTTTTTGCGGCGGGTAGGTCCAAAAGCGGCCAGCCGGCTGTCGCCAAGGTTCGGCGGACTGGATTTGAACCGATTGTAGAACTCGCGGTCTTTCGGATTCGAACCTGGATTTCCTGCCTCAATGTAGTGGACACCTAGTTCCACCAGCGTCTCGACAACCTGAAATTTATCGTTGACCGAAAACGAAATACCTTCCGCCTGGGCGCCGTCACGCAGTGTCGTATCCAATATTTCAACCATTCTCTTGTTCATGTGCCATCACCTCGAGTCGTTTGACCATCAGATGTATTCTGACAATATCTTTACCGCCATTTCCAGGCGGCTCTATTGCTTTCGCTCCCGGATTGACCTGCTTTTGTCAATCCTTCGCGATAGAGAGCCGCCAAGAGCCTGGCGATATCTTAAGAATACGCGCGATTGGCCAGAACGGCAAGCGCGTTGTGCAGCCTTTTTCTTAATGCTTTATGCCGAACATGGCAGCAGATGACCGGATGTGATATACTGTCGCCTGTTAACGCCAATCTCCGGAGGATCACATGAGCCTGATATCCATACAGGCAGTCAGCAAACATTATTTCGGCCATACGGTTCTGGACCAGGTCTCTTTTCAGCTCGACCGCGGCGAGCGTCTGTGCCTGATCGGCAATAACGGCGCCGGCAAAACAACCTTGCTGCGCCTGATCATGGGATCTGAAAAGCCGGACAGTGGTACCATCACGATGGCTGGGACCGTGATCTGCGGCTACCTTCCCCAGTCATTGCCCGCCGATGCCCATTCAGACGAGCAATCCTGGGTCAGCCCGGAGATCCGGCAGCTTGAAACAGCCATGCGCCAGGCGGAGCAGGCCATGTCCGCTCTGGGAGATCGTCAGTCAAATGATCCGGCTATCCGGACAAAACTCAACCAATATGCTGATCTGACCGCCCGATACGAAGCGGCCGGCGGTTATGAACACCGCCACCTGATGGAGGAAGCCCTGGGAGGCCTCGGCCTGACAGGAGATATACTGGAACGGCCGCTATCGACCTTGTCCGGCGGTGAGCGCATGCGCGTCGCACTGGCACGGCTCATCATCAAAAATCCGGATTTATTGTTGCTTGATGAGCCGACCAATCACCTGGATTTATCGGCACTGGAATGGCTGGAGCAGTACCTGGTGCGTTTTAAGGGCACTGCACTTCTGATTTCACATGACCGGATGTTTATCGACCGGACAGCGACCGCAGTTGGTGAACTGAACGATGGCCATATCACGATCCGTTCCGGTGGTTACAAGCAGTTTGTCGAACAAGCGGCAGCCGAAGCCCTGACGCTGGAACGAGAAATCAAGAAGGTGTCGCGCGAATTGAACCGGCAGCAGGAAGTCGTCCAGACCATGCTTTCGCATCGCAAGATGTCAGCATATCACGCCCGCGAAAAAGTCGCAGCCCGCC
>JAWSUP010000546.1:0-2295 GCA_033549405.1 Bacillota bacterium
CAGATGGCGCCGCCCAGCGCGCCGGGCGTCTGCCAGATATTGTCCCAAAAGCGGCGGATGCTCTCACCCCAGAAAACGCGTACGGCCGGATCACGCCGGTGTTCACCGCGATTATAACAGGGGATGTGGGTGCATTCGTCATGCAGCACCGGCACGTCGCGCCCCGGCAGAAAGCCGACACTGACATTGTCATGCTTTTTAGCCAGATCAGAATCGAAATTGGGGTAATGGACGCTCCAGATGTCGACCGGCTCATCTTCTTCCTGCATGGTCATCGGGTAGCTGAACTTGGTCGGTCTGGAAGGATCCTCGCGATGGGCCCAGGCGTTGATGGCGGCGAAATTGGGTCCATAGAACGACTCGTTGGCGAGCGACCAGATCAGGACGCAGGGATGGCTGCGGTCCCGCTCGATCAGTTCGCTCATGAAGGTCAGGTAACGCTCCGTGTGCGCCGGCGATTTTTCGGTGTATTTAAGGCTGCGGCCGATGAAAGCCAGGCCTACTTCGTCCTCCACATAGATGCCGGCCTGGTCGCAGAGATCCAGGAAAGCTTCGCTGGGCGGGTAATGCGATGTGCGGATGTAGTTGATATTGGCCTCTTTGAACAGGCGCACATCGGCGCGCAGTTCTTCGTCGGTCAGGGTGCGGCCGTTCAGGGGCGAGATATCGTGGCGGCAGACACCGCGCAGCTTGACCTCATCGCCGTTCACGAACAGCCGATTGCCAATCCGCCGGATCTCCCGGAAGCCGACACGGCGGCTTGCCGTTTCGACCGGAATGCCGCCTGACAGCAGCGTTGCCTGGAGCCTGTAAAGCCTGGGGTGTTCGGCATCCCATTTGAGCGGTCGCGTGACTGGCAGCTCAATACGATCCTGGACATTTGCTTCTGCCCGGTGTTCTGCCTTTTCCTGCCTCTGGCCCCGGACGCCGGTGAGGTGCTGGCGATGTAGAAGAACCTTCGCTCCGGCTGGATCAAAGAGTTCCAGCAGGATTTCGGTTGCCGCCTGGTCTGCGTTTTCAGGACGGTCGGCGGCACAGTGGATGCCTGCCGTACAGGCGCAGCCGGCAATCTCAAGCAGGACGCTCAGTGTCGCGTCGGCATAAGCTTCGTCGAAACGGGTCTCGACATGCAGCCGTGCCAGGTGCGGGTCAGGCATGGCGACCAGGCTGAGGCCGCGCACCAGGCCGCCCTGGTTGAAGCCGCTGACATCGTCGTTGTTGTTTTCGATGGCGATGGTGAGCAGACAGGGCTGACCGGCGGTAACGAACCCGGTCAGGTCGCCATACCAGGTGATGAAGCCGTCGGCGTGGCTCGCGACGAACTGACCGTCAGCCCAGACGCGGGTCATGCCGTAGCTGCCTTCAAAGCGCAGCAGGATGTGCATGCCGGCAAAGTCTTGCGGGATATCGATTTCTTTGCGGTAGACGAGCTGTTCTTTGGCCCAGGTGCCGCGGCGTTTCCGGGCGGCGGACAGGTCGCCGGGTACGACCGTATCGGCCCAGGTGATTTTTTGCTGTTCACTGCGCAGCCAGTAAGATCCTTCTGGATTACGGGCCAGCGACCAGACGCCGCACAGGTCGATCTGCGGGCTGGAGACGGAAAGGACAGTTTCCGGGACGGGATAGACAACCGGATGCTGCCATTCTGGCTGTTGGATGATCATCGATTTGCACCTTCTTTCGTGTCTGCAGCAGCCGGCAGGGCGGTCAACTGGAGCGATGCTCCGACTGAGTGCCCGGCTTCAATGCGGATGGCCGGATTGATGGCGTTGCCCCATGCCAGGCGGCGGACATTCCACTGATCAGCGACGATCAGGCGGACCGGATCAGGCTGGCCGCCATGGATCCGGAACCAGTCGATCAGGACATAAGCAAAGTCGGCGCCTTTTCCTTTTTCACCCGTCACCTCGATGCGCAGGGTGTGCGGACCGGCCGCCAGTCCGGATACGGAAAAGAGAAGCCGCTGGTAGCGCTTTTCATAGCCGCGTGACATCCCCGGCTTTTCAACGGCTTCCGGCGCCTGGCTGACAGCGGGGTCGACGAGCATGTCATCGAGATAGACGCGGGCCAGGCCGCCGATCATGTCGCGCGGGCCATACCAGTCGATGCCGGTTCCGCTGAATGTGACAATTGCGCTGTCGCCTGCCGTCTGTGAAGCAGTCTCGGTATCGCTGAAGCTGCCGCTCTTGTCTTCCATGGCATACCAGGCGCCTTTGTAGCTGACAGCCGGATCGCGATCGTCGACCACGCTGTCCGGATGCGGCTGCACTTCTAACCGGACCGCAGCCTTGTTGT
>JAWSUP010000547.1:0-2281 GCA_033549405.1 Bacillota bacterium
GGCGGCGGCATGCGCTGTGGTGAGGTGTGCGGCGCGGTCACCGGCGCGCTCATGGTCATTGGCCTCAAGTACGCCCAGACAGAACCGGGGGACAGGGCAGCCAAAGACCGTTTCGGCCAGATCACGCAGGCCTTTATGGAGCGGTATGCGCAGGAAAAAGGCGCTCTGCTCTGCCGGGATCTACTCGGATACGACATACGCGATGCGGAAGCCAAAGCTAAAAACCCGGATCGCATCCGGCAGGTCTGCCCGGGAGCGATCGAGTCGGCGGTCAGTCTGCTTGAAGAGATGGGTTTCTGAGACGGGTCTGATCGCTTCCGCCAGGCATCATGACTATCCTTCATGCAGATTCTTGCCGCAAAGCAATACTTTCATCGCCTTGCCTAAACGGCCGTTGGCCATCTCGAGGAGCGCTTCCATGACAGGAGCGCGCAGGCCGCCGTTGATCTTCATACTGCTAAGCGATGCGTCGGCTGCGGATGTCAACAGCATGCGGAAGTGCGGATTATCATGGGTTTTTTTGCCATCGAAATCCTTGGTAATCGTCCACTCGATGACCTTATAGAATATCCTCATGACCAGCGCGTGGGGCATCATGTCAAGAACGGAGTTTTCCATCGTAAATTGTCCCTTAAAAAGCGGCGTTTCCGTAACGATTCTGCCCAGCAAACGTTCCCAGGCCGCGTGTGACGGAACGCCCTGAGGTGCATTATACCAAGTGTTATTGCCTGTTTTTGAGCTGATTGTTGTTCCGGCGATCTCGATCGTACCGGTCAGCGACAGGTTTTCACTGTTTGGTCCGACGCACACAGTGTAAGTGCCTGCCGGAACAACCCAGCCGTTATCCCAAATAGAGAAACTGCGCTCATTCAGCGTGAAGCGTACTTTCTTGCATTCGCGGGGCTGCAGCTTGATCTTGGCAAAGGCCTTCAGCTCTTTGTTCGGACGATACAAACCGCCAGGGGTATGCCGGGGTGGTGTCACAAACAGCTGAACGATTTCTTTGGCAGCCAAATCGCCCGTATTGGTAACCTTTATGGACACCGACCAGCCATCGATGACCAGATCCGTATAAGTGAAGGTGGTGTAGGAAAGCCCGTAACCAAACGGGTAGCGGACCCGGATTCCCGTGCTGGCGTAATAACGGTAGCCGACATACAATCCTTCGCGGTAATGGGCATTCCTTTGGTCGTTGCCATAAAAGGTGGCACTGACGCAGTCTTCGTACCGGATTGGCCAGCTTTCGGCCAGCTTGCCGCAGGGGACCGCCTGGCCCGTCAGCAGGTTCACGATCGCCTCGGCACCGGCCTGACCGGGCAGACCAAGATACAGAATGGCCTTCACCTTCGTTTCCCAGGGAATTTCAACCACACTGCCGCATAAAAGCACCACGACCGTCCGCTGGTTTGCTTCTGCCACTGCCTCGATCAGGCGTATATGACCTTCCGGCATCTGCATATGCGTTCGGTCGTAGCCCTCCGCCTCGTCCAGGTCCGGCAGGCCGGCGAATACAATCGCCGTACCAGCGTGTGCTGCGGCTGCAGCGGCCTGGGCCAGCAGCGCGTCATTGGTGCTGCCGTCAGCCAGGCAGCCAGCTGCGAAGGGGACATCTGGGCAAAGGCCGGTGACTTCATTCAGCTTCCAGGGATTGATATGGCTGCTGCCGGTGCCCTGGTAGCGGAGATCACCGGCCATGTGGCCGATCAGCACGGCGCCCTCAAGTGAGACCGGCAGCAGTCTGTCATCGTTTTTCAACAGGACAGCGCTTTCCTCTGCAGCCTGCCTGGCCAGCGCGTGATGCTGCTCCAGACCGATCGGTCCGGCCTCTCTGGCAGCAGCGGTGGACGCATCAACCGCAGCAGTGGCTTTTTCTATCAATAGCAGCACCCGATCCGCGCTTCGATCGACATCAGATTCAGCAAGCGATCCGTCCGTAACCACCCGCGCACATTCCGCTTCCATATAGTTGGAGCCTCCGGGCATGGAGAGGTCACAACCGGCCTTGAAGCCACGGATCCGGTCGTTCATGGCGCCCCAGTCCGTGATGACTGCGCCGTCAAAACCCCACTCAGTCCGCAGAATATCGGTCAGAAGTTTTTTGCTGTCTGAACAATGCTCACCATTGATTTTGTTGTAGGCACACATCACTGCCGACGGCTTCCCTTCTTTGACCGCGATCTCGAAACCAGCCAGGTAGATCTCCCGCAGGGTTCTTTCATCCAAAATGCTGTCAGAGGAAAAGCGTTTATACTCCTGGTTATTGCATGCGAAGTGCTTAAGG
>JAWSUP010000548.1:0-2262 GCA_033549405.1 Bacillota bacterium
TTCTGTCTGAACTACCTCGAACAATACCGCTGATTTGGGTCAATTTTCAACCGGCATCTGCTGTTGTCACATACTGGGCAAAGACATAACCGGTCAGTCCGTCATCGGTCCTGACCTTGACCCAGTCATCCTCAGGTTCTGACAACTGGACGAGCTGATCTCCGTTATCAAGCGTTGTCAGCAAGGTCCCGTCACGGCTGGGCGTATCGCGTAAATTGAGCCTTCGCGCCGACACTACGAGGATAACTGGTGGTTCTGTCGGTGTCGGCGACGCCGTCGGTCTTGTTGTTGGCGTTGGCGTCGCTGCAATTGTAATGGTCGGTTCTGTCGCCGCCGGATCAGTCGTGCTTTGCGTCGGATCAGTATTGTTTGGCCTGCCGATCGCCCAGATAACCGCAGAAATCAAGAGAATCAATACCAGAGCCAGCGGCGCGACCAGCCTGATCAGCCTGCGCCTGTCGGCTAACAGACGCTCAAATTGAGATTTGGGCACATCATTTTGCTCATCCGACTCATCTGCCATTGATTCTGAATCAGACTCATTTTTGCCGATGCTGCCGGCAGCTGTTTTTTTGCTGCCGAATATTGCTTGCATGAAAGAACTTCTGGTTCGTTCCTGCCCTGGATGCTGGTCTTCTTCTTTGCGCAGAACCTCGACCGCCAGCCAGGTGGTCTCCCGCTGATATCCCCGCTGCCTGGCGACATGGACCAGTTCACTCATTTTCGCGGGCAACTGCCGCAGTCCGAGCAGCAAATCAGCGATCTCCCCTGTTGTGAAGAATGTCGGCAGGTCTGGAGGCAACAACAGATAAAAATCATCCGGAGAAATCTGCAGCGAGTAATAATGATGTGCCTCGTGATATTCAGCCGAAAAAAATGATTCCTCGAGTGAAACGGGCTTGAGGCGCCGCAGTTCTCCGGTCCGCAACAAATAGAAACCGATCTCGGTCGGGATCCATGCCTGCAGCCTGTTTTCGTCATAGCATACCATCAGGTCCGGCTGCAGCTTATACTGGACCAGAAGTCCATTCAGTTCGGCACTGCCACGATGAGTCAGGATAGGCAAAAATGCCTGCCAGTGGCTGAGTTTCTGGCGTTGTTCGGCCAGGTTTGCCGCATCATCAGGCTCATCTGCCCGAATGCCGATCATGAATTGAATCGGCCGGTGGCTGGTCTGGATATGGATATTCTGCGCTGCAGAGGACAACAAGCCAAGATGCGTGCTGTTGATCAGGTAACTGAAATGCTGTATATCTTCGCTGCTTATGCTGACTGTCAAGGCTGTCTTGATCACATCGGTTCCTCCTGCAAGTTAACAGTATTCATCACTCCTTTCCCACAGGCTTAGCGGCGCTTTTCCCGCTGTGCGGGGTGGGAAAGTTTCGTTTTTTAATCCATGCCCATTGTACCGTAAACAAAGGCAGATGCCCAGTACACACACAAAGAATTGTCTAACATATGGTAAAATAGCATCAGGTGCTATTCGTCACGGCCGGATTTAGCTCTCGGTCAACCTCCAGGAGGATATTCTATTGAATACACAGGAGATGCTCCAGTCAATCCGCAAAAACGTCGCAAAAATCCTGATTGGGCGTCAGGAAACCATCGATATCCTGATGATCGCCCTCTTGTGCGAAGGCCACGTCCTGATCGAAGATGTGCCTGGCGTCGGCAAAACGACCTTAGCTCAAGCCTTTGCCCGATCACTGGATCTGAGTTTCCGCAGAATCCAGTTTACTCCCGATGTCTTGCCATCGGATATAACAGGATACAACCTGTACCAACTGGATAAGAATGAGATGGTTTTTTATCCAGGTGCCATCATGAGCCAGGTCATCCTGGCTGACGAAATCAACCGCAGCAGTCCGAAAACCCAGTCAAGCCTGCTGGAGGTTATGGAAGAAAGGCAAGTCACCGTTGACGGGACGACCAGGCCGGTGCCGCAGCCGTTCATGGTCCTGGCAACGCAAAACCCCATTGAGTTTGCCGGCACATTCCCTCTTCCCGAAGCCCAGCTGGACCGTTTTCTGGTTCGTCTGCGCATCGGCTACCCCAATCACCAGGAAGAGCTGTCCATCTTGCAACGCCATCTCAATCCGCCCCGCTGGCAGGATTTGTCACCAGTGATTTCACCCGATGACCTGATTCATCTGCAGGATCAGACGCGCCAAGTCACCGTATCCGGTGCTGTGATGGAATATATTGCCCGCATTGTGGAAAAGACGCGCAGCCACGAATCGATCGCTCTCGGGATCAGTCCGC
>JAWSUP010000549.1:0-2217 GCA_033549405.1 Bacillota bacterium
CTGGAAGGTTTCGTTGGCCGATAGGTTTGAGAACGCCATGTTGAAAAATGTGGCCAGGATCAGCGGAAAAAGAAATGTCCAGAAAAGCATCTGCCTGTCCCGGATGGACACCTTGATGCGGTTTCGGTATATATGGGCAAACATACAAAGCCTCCTTTGCTCAGCCGTTATCACGCAGCTGCTTGCCGGTGATCTCCAGGAATACGTCGTTCAGTGTCGGCAGCTCGCAGAAAAGCTCGCCATAGGCGATGTCCCGTTGTTTCAAGAAGTCCAGGACCAGTCCCAACATATTGCTTTTACGCTCCGACTTGATGATCAGATGGTGATCCTTCAGTTCAGCCGACAGGATTGCCGGCAGGGTGCGGATGTCCTCGACCAGGCCGGTCGTGGTGCCGAGGATCTCAACCGAGATCTTCTCGCCGGTGCGGATGATCGATTTGAGTTCATCGCGGGTGCCGCTGGCGATCACCTTACCTTTGTCCATGATGGCGATGCGGCTGCAGATCTGCTCGACTTCTTCCATATAGTGTGAGGTGTAGATGACGGTCGCACCCTGACGGTTCAATTCCAGGATGCCTTCCAGGATGTTGTTGCGACTTTGTGGATCGACGGCTACAGTCGGTTCGTCCATGAAAATCAGTTTGGGCTTGTGAGCGATGCCGCAGGCAATGTTGAGCCGCCTCAACAGGCCGCCACTCAGCTTCTTCGGATAAAATCGGCTGAAGGATTGCAGCCCGACAAATTCGATGGCTTCTTCAACAAGATCTTTCCTGCGCTTCTTGTCCTCAATGTAGAGGCCGCAGAAATAGTCGATATTCTCCCGGACGGTCAGTTCTTCGAAGACGGCAACATTCTGCATGATGACGCCTATGTCCCGCTTGATGTCATAAGCGTCCGGCGACATGGGCCGGCCGAAGAGCTCGATGCTGCCTTTGCTGAATTTCAACAGGGCGAGCATGCAGTTGATGGCTGTTGTCTTGCCGGATCCGTTGGGACCGAGCAGACCGAAGACTTCGCCCTCTTCGACTTCAAGATTGAAATGGTCGAGTGCGACCAGGTCGCCATAGCGCTTGACCAGTTGTTCGACTTTTACCAGCATGATTTATCCTCCCTTTGCGGGTGATCTGCCAGATGACCGGGCAGCCGCTCTGTGATATGTCTTTGATCTGTCTCTATTATGACAAAACAGCGGCGGCATCTGAAGTGAGATCTGTCATCGATTTCGACACATTTGAACGCAGCAACATGACATTTGTCATTGCTTCGCCGGTATCACCGGTTGCAGCGGTTCTATGGTAGAATAAAAACGAAATACTCTTGCCAGCCGGGTCTGGCGCGCCAATTGATGGTTCCTGATGGAGGATGACAGCCGTGCTGATTCGTGACAAGCTGATCCTGCTGGTCATCTGCCTGGCTTTCTACCTGCCTGGCAGTGTTTCAATCTATGCAGTCGTACCCCTGATCATTGCAATAACAGCCGGCGCCATCAACAGCTGGCTGATCAGGCCGGAACACCGTGCGATCGTTCTTTGCGGCTACACGATCCTGTGCATCGCTCAGCCACAGCTGATCTATTTTCTGCCGGTTATCAGCTTCGACCTGTTTGCCGACAAGCTCATGCGGCTGATTCCGGTCACGCTTCTGCCGCTTGTCTGGCATCGCGGGCAGTTCTCCTGGGAAATGGCCGCACAATGGGTCTTGCTCATGTTGCTGGCCTGGCTTTTGAAAAGTCGTGGCCTCTCCCTGGAAAAGGCTCTTCAGAATGTTAACAGCCTGCAGGACAGCAATCGTGAAAAAACCATCCTGTTTGAACAGAAAAACAAAGAGCTTCTGGAAAAACAGGACTACGAGATCAACCTGGCAACCCTCAATGAGCGTAACCGCATCGCACGGGAGATCCATGATCATGTCGGGCACCTGCTGACCCGGGCAATTTTACAGGTGGGCGCCCTTCAGACGATCTGCCGGGAGGACGAAAGCCTGAAGGAGCAGCTGACGGTTCTGCAGAAGACGCTCAATGACAGCATGAATGAGATTCGTCATAGTCTGCATGACCTGCACGATGCAGCTATTGACCTGGAGGTGGAGATAAGGGCTGTCATCCGGCCGTTTTCTTTCTGCCCTGTCAACTTGACCTACGATGTGACCGTCAAGCCTGACCAGAAAACGATCTTTACCTTTCTGGCCATCGTCAGGGAAGCCCTGTCCAACATCACC
>JAWSUP010000550.1:0-2216 GCA_033549405.1 Bacillota bacterium
CAGTTGCCGTGCTCATCTGTCAACGCAGCGCCGACACGGAAATGTGAATAAGGGACATAAGCCTTTTCTTTGGCCTCAATGGCTGCGGTTATCAGTGCCTGGGCTGACTGCTCGTCAGCTGTCAGTCCATCGCATGATTCTTTTTTTGCTTTCATGTAACACCTCCCCAGGTATCGTAAAAATATCTGGTCTTTCTCTTGAACGTTTCGAGTTCGATCATTGTACCAGAACGATGCGTTCCCTCAATCGAAAAAGATCGGGTTGGACAGCAGTCCCGGAAAGACCGGCAGCCCGGGAATAAAGCGACGGTGGATCTCGATCCGCACAAAGCCGGGTTCGGCAACCGGTCTGGTGGCATTCAGCTTCCCGGGTTTTGTAACATTCCATGTTTCAATGACGCCCTTCTTCCCGATCGTGCGGACTTCATCTCCCGGCTGCAGGCGTTCGGCTTCTATTTGAATGGCACTGTCAGGCTGCCATCGGACAGAGTCACCAACGACAGCCGCTCCTGATTTAAACTCGAGCCTGGGGCCATCAGGCCCGTAGACCATATAGCTGTGACCCTGTCGGACCGCAGCGAGCAGGTCATCCCGTCCTTGTGACCAGGACAGGACGCGCAGGCAGGGGCCGCCCAGGAACTGGAAGAGCGAATCTTTGTGATAATCACTGCCGCAGCAGGCGGGGATCTTGTGCCCGTTTGCCAGCATCTGCTGCCAGAGTCCGATAGCCTGGAGGTTGCTTTCGCGCATGGGTCCATTCCAGATTTCAATCAGGTCGTGCGGCAGATCCTCAATTTTAAAGTGAAACCGGTAGGGCGGATCGCAGGGGTGGTTGATGACGATCAGGGCGCCATTGGCGCGCGCCTGGCGAAAATGGTCCAGAACTGCTTCAAATGTGTCGGCATGAAAGGAGCCCTGATAGGGTGCATCGGTTCCCAGCATGTTGGCGTGTCCTTTATAGTGCGTCCATTCAAGACCCGGTATCAGGGTCAGGCCGTCGATTTGCGGCATTGACTGAGTTGGAACGGCTGTATTGTGGTCGGTTATCGCGACAAAATCCAGTCCATGGCGACGGGCATGGATGGCCAGTTCATCCATCGCGAGGACACCGTCAGAAGCCAGGGTATGGGTGTGCAGATCGCCGGTATACCAGCGACGTTCCTTCAGGTCCCAGCTGATCTCATAATCAACCGACACGCCCTCCGGTGCAATATGATAGGCGCCGACCAGGATCGACCAGACGCCGGCCATGACCGGTTCCGGATGGTAGCCCGGAGTCGCGGTCGTGCCGCAAATTTCGATGTGGTTCCGATTTGTGCCGGAACTGCCTGCCAGCCGACCCGCTGGGTCGATCAAGGCCAGATCGACGGCATTGGTTTTTTGCTGGATCGTCCATTCATCGTCTGGCGTCTGCTGCAGCCGCTCATAACGATATGAGATCCGCAGGCAGTCCACGTGTTCAGGCAGGTCGAAAGGTACCGTAAAATACCGGCCTTCCTGCTCGTGTGTGATCTGGATGCTGATCGATCTGGTTTCTCTCATGGCCGATACCTCCTGTCAAAGAAAGCTGCTGTCATGTAATGGATTGTTATAAAATTATCTGCTGTTTCTTAACAGCCACTTGCCGACGGTGTCTCGTCCGGAACATGGTCACCTGCCGGCAAATTTCTTACTGGGAAATGCAGGAAAAAGGAGATACCCAGGCTGATGATCATCAGGACCAGCGGAAAGACGGTCAGAAGGAACCTGGCAGCCTGATGCGGCTGGCTGCCGGGCACATCGCCGCTTTCGAAGCCGAACAGCACAAGGACGAGGTAAAAGGCAAAGCTTGTGAACAGGCCGTTGAGCCGGTTCATGAAGCCAAGGGCATTGGAGATGATGCCTTCCCGGCGCACATGGTAACGGGCTGTGTCTTCATCCATAATGCGGGCGCCGATCAGGTCCATGGTGGTGATGACTCCGGCGAAACCGAAGCCGATCAGCAGGCTCCCCAGGATGGCGGTCAGCAGTGAATTGGCAAAATAAAGCGGTATATAGGCGACCATGAGGGTGGCCAGGGCACCACGCCAGGTCGGCATGAGCGTAAAGCGCTTCATCAGCAACACCCAGACCGGAACACTGCCGATAGCCACGAACAGCACGGTAGCGAAGAGGATGGTCGCCTGGCTGTCCGGGATCTGCAAGGTGTACTTGACGAAAAATGGCAGCGAGGCCATC
>JAWSUP010000551.1:0-2206 GCA_033549405.1 Bacillota bacterium
GATTTTACACTTCACAGTTTGAATGAACAGGTGTGCTAGTTTATACGCTTACATTGAAAATGCATTTTCGACCGGAGTTTTTGAATCGTGTTGATGATGTTATCTTCTTTAAACCGTTAAATATGGAAGAGATCGGTAGTATCGTCCAGTTGATGGTTGAAGAACTGCAGAAACGGCTGGCGGATCGCCATATTCTGGTCGATCTCACCCCCGAAGCAATCAAATACATCGTTGAAGAAGGATTTGATCCGATATATGGAGCAAGACCTTTACGGCGATTCATCCAGCGGCATGTGGAAACGCTCATCGCTCGATCCTTGATTGGCGGAGAAATCCTGGATGGAGCCGAGATTGTTATTGATAGTGACGGAAAAGATTTGAAACTGAACTGGAAGAATTTGGACACATAACAAGTTACTGCTCCCTCAATTAAATATCGGATCATCGGATTAGCAATCGTACAATTGTGCATCGGTGGTGAAAATCGGCGATTTAGTTCCATCCCGTAACGACAGAAAAATCATCGTTATAGACTGGTCCTACACTTTTATCAATAAAACTTAACACTGTATATGTTCCATGTGAGAAATTCAAACGGGCCACGTTCATGCCTATGACAATCAGTTGGCGTATCCTGTCATCCTGGTCTACAGCTGGGCCCATTGTGCAGACTATCTTCGTTTTTCGCATGACTATACCTCCATCCCAACATCTTTTTGTTTAAAAAGTCTATAGAGTTGAATTAATGCTGTCGGTATAACTGAACCTGCGATGACTATAAGCTATTTGTAAAGATCCAATGGTGTTGTTTGCATAACAACATTAAAAAATGGTAGATACACAGCTACCCTCAACATGGTCACCCATTAAAAAGGCAACCAATGAAGCGATAAGCAACAAATATACGATAATATTATTGGCGTTGTGAAAAAGTATTCTTAGAGGTGTCACTGTCTCTTTTCGTCAAGGATATTAGCGCCATATTTTTCAGTTCTTGTCTGCACATTCTGTGATTGAAGCCCTTGATCGATATCTGAATCCGAAGTTTGTATGACTTTCTCGATTGTTTTCGTATGTGGTATTTCCACTATTCTTCCCATAACACATCCTGTCCTTTCGTAAAGGCTGTATAACGATACATACCGCGTATCAAACAACTTCCCAGAAAATCAATTCACTCCATCCCGACTGCCATGCTTGTCCAGTAGTACCCTTAGAAGTCAACACTATAGTGATAGCAACGAGTTCAAAGCATGGCTAGTTGCTTGCTTTTAATGATGTATAGTTTAGCTGATTTCAATGCTGAATAACTTAAAAAATTTTACATGAATAGGTTTTTTTTGGAATTACTGACTTATAAAGCATTCTTTTTAAACAGATTTCCTCATCATATTGTGAAACCTATCATTTGACGGGACAGCCTGTCTCATCCTTTATTACAACCAATAAAGAGGGACAGACATCGAAACGCAAAACCTCCCGCCAATCTGCTCGGATACCCATGGTCCGCAACTCACTTCACCCTTCATCGTGTGTGATATTCCCTCTGTGTCATCGAACGACATCTGCTGATCTTTTAGGTCAATTTTTACGTACGAATTATTGATTGGAATAAATATTTTAATTCTCTGGAATTATCGTAACATATGTTTATATGCAAATATAATAGCCATGTTATAAATAATGTATGTAGTCTTATGTATGAGTGCCAGAACACCGGATGAACGGTTAAAGGCACTGAAAAATTCAGGAGGTATAGGTCATGAAAAAAATAAAACTGGCAATCATTTATTATAGTGCAACAGGTATAAATTACCAGCTGGCCAGGTGGGCTGCAGAGGCAGCAAAAGAAGTTGCCGATGTCAGACTTCTGCGCATCGCTGAAACTGCCCCTAAAGAGGCAATTGATTCAAATCCTGCCTGGCGTGCTAACTTCGACCGAATGGCTGATATTCCCGAAGCAAAATCAGAAGATCTGGAGTGGGCGGATGCTATTTTGTTTAGCATACCGACCAGATTTGGTGTTATGGCCGCACAAGCTAAGCAGTTTCTTGATCAGCAGGGGGGTCTCTGGTCTCAAGGGAAATTGGCAGATAAATTTGTCAGCGCCATGTCTTCAGCACAAAACCCGCACGGTGGGCAGGAAGCGACAATTCTCTCTATATATACCGTAATGTATCATTGGGGCGCAATTGTTGTCTCGACA
>JAWSUP010000552.1:0-2196 GCA_033549405.1 Bacillota bacterium
AACTATATTAATTTATCAATGTACATACCTGTTGTTGCAAGTGGGAAAGTTGAGTGATAATTAAATCGAATGTTTTGCCTTCCTGCTCCGAAGTTAACGAAAACCGTTGCGAAACAAGTTTAATTGTGATGCAATAAGATCACAACGCCAATATTTGCCGTCTGCAATTCCGCCAGCGTTCTGCCTGGTACAGGAGGTTGTTATGTCTACAAGTAAACGTGCCAACGATGCGAGTCTGCTCAGTATTTTTCCTGACAGTAAACCTGTCCGTCGTCTGATCGTCTGCCAGCCCGGCTGGCCAGTTGAGCAGGTCGATGCCTGGATCTGGCTGCGATGCCTGCAGGGACTTATCAATCGGGCCGAACCGCAGCTTTACTTGATGACCGGCGACTCACGCGATCCATCCGCCAAAGCAACTTGTCACGAGGACCATTGGCTGGCCTGGTACCAGAAAACATACCAGATTCCGGTCGAACGGATCGATGATCCGGAAGCTGTTCTGGCACGCTATCGCTACATGGTAAACGGCTATGTTCTCTATGACACAAAAAAGGTTCTGCAGACGCAGAACCTGGCCATCACCCGCTGTGGCCTTGAGGCTGTTTTGCCGGTTGCGCCGGACCAGGAACCGGTCATGATCCGGCAAGGACTGACCTGTGTGGATGATTTGCGCGGCCGCTTTACCGATGACTGGGATGCGGCAGAATGGGCAGTTGAGAATCTCTGGCCACGCTGTAACAAGCGCATGTATGCCAATTTCTGCGTGCATCGCCCTGAATGGTACGCCTTGTCCCATGAGCTGGAAGACTATGTCGTAGCCAACCGGGTGCTGGCACTCGATCTGCCCAGGTCGCGGGTTTTCCGCCGCACCATCAATTTGTTCCGCCGCATGATGGAAACGGCCGAAGCACCAGGCGTGCAGCTCAATTGGCACTGCATCTGGGACCAGGAAAAGGAATACATAGCCGAAGCAGCTGCATGTGGCTTTTTTTCATTGTGCAGTGTACGATCGCCCAACATGACCGTACATGCAGGGATCGGCGACTCAAAGCGTGCCTACAGTCAGCCTCTGCCGCCGGTTGAGCAGTGTGTTGCCATACCAGACAAAGTTTACGTCTGTTTCTACAACAGTGACGGGGATGCCACCTGGGCCATGCAAAACCTCCATTCCGACAACTGGCTGGATCCCGACCGCGGGTCGTTTCCTTTTGGCTGGGGCTTTTTGCCCCTGATGGTCAAGATGATGCCCGGCATGCTCCAGTATTACCAGGAAACCCGGTTGCCCAACGACTGCTTCTGGGGTCCTTCGTCTGGAGCCGGTTACACCTATTCGTGGCTCTGGCCCGAAGATCTGGCGGAAGGCTATTTGCGTGACAGTCGCAGGTTGCTGGACCAGTCTGGCCAGAATGGCTGCAACATGGTCAACTGGTTTTTGCGTGACTGGTGGCGTGAAGTTGAGGATGACCGGTCGGTATCCCGTGAGCAGGATCTGCTCGCTCCCGGTCCCGGCCTGGTGTGCGGCCTGGGCGGTTCACCCTATGCCAGAAACTACCCGTCAGGCGCCATCCCGAAACTGCATTCGGTGCATATCGCCAATGTCGGCCGCGACAACATCGACGACATAATCCGCCTGAGCCGTGAATGTCCCACGCGTCCTGCCTTTTATTTTCTTTTCGCTCAGATCTCCAAGGGTATTTTCCACCAGCTGGAAAGTGAAATGAACCGGCTGGCAGACCACCCGGAAATAGAAATCCTCAGTATGGACCATTTTTTCCTGACGCTGCAGAATGCCCGCGAGCGCGGCCTGATCCGCGAACCGTTTTATGAAAAGACGGATGAACTGGCCGAAACCTGGCTCAAGGCGCCCGGTCGCAACCGGCTGCCCCTCTATGAGCGGCTGACAGCTGAACTGAGTCGGGTGGCCCAGACGGAACCCGACAAGCGACGGAAACATCTGGGCAAGGCCGGCTGGACACAGCTGGTTTCTGCCGAAATCGAAAACGTCGCAGCAGACCGCGACCGCTTCCTCGACTATTTCGCAGGGCGAACACCACCATCCATTGCAGAGGAGGCAGACGCGCTGTTTTATGTTGCCTTCACGGTTGCCTGGGGTGTGATCCGCTCGGCACTTGAGGCGCAGGGCATCTATGCCAACCACCGCGACCAGTGCCTGGCCGATTTCTGCCGCACCTGCAG
>JAWSUP010000553.1:0-2190 GCA_033549405.1 Bacillota bacterium
GATTCAGGGCTGTCGATGAATTGGTAAATCGTGTCTTTATAAGGGTTCCCATCTGGCAGTCGTTCCCAGAGCAAAACCATTCCAATAAGAATCGCACCGGTACCATCCAGCTCATTTCCGGAACCGGGTTGCCCGTACTTAAAATATTCCGGGAAGGTATAAAACCCTTTGGCATTTTTTTGTACCATTGATATGAGTCTTTCTGTCAGGATGCAGGCATGGTTGTAATAACCAAGATGCGTCAGCTCCCGCAGGAAAACTCCGGCATCTCTTGTCCACATCGTATCCCACCAGACCCTTCCGTCTGTGGAGGCTGATACAAATCCAGCCATTTTGTCCTTATGATCCTTTATGTAGTTTTTCTCCAGGACACCGTCTAAGGATTCCTTCAATATCCGGGAAAAAAGCCCGGCATCCGGACACCCTGCAAACACCAGTCTTGGCGGCCGGTCTTTTGCAAACATTGTCAGATAGTCAGTTCTTTGAGCCATAACACCCACCAGTTTTTCCGTCGTTGTTACTGTTATCTTCCTGTTCATGAAGCAATGATGATGAACTGCCACGGGGCTATATTATGGATGCTGATGTTTGTTTGCTCAGAATCCTGCTTTAGATCCTCAGGCGTTATGGGTATATGACTGCCATCTTCCGCCAGATAATACGATGAATCCAGCTTCGGTAATCGAATATCCACGTTGAATTCCCCAGTATGATCAAGCATGATATTGATCAACATGAGCAGGAAATGCTTTCGGTCTGCCGAAACTCGCAAAAGCGGTACGATCTTCACATTGCCATTGATGCGAATGGGTATCTTTTCGCCGGTAATCCAATCGCATACGTTGCGCATCTGTTCAATTTTGTCCAGAGAGTAAAGGAAAGTCCATGGCATATAGCCATTGACGACCACCCGACCGCCCAGTGAATTTTCGCAGGCGGTCATGATCGGTCCCAGAGGTCTGTCGCCAACTGCTTCCAGGGTGTTTAATATCCGGACCTTGTCATTAAGCGGCTCCAGTACAGTATGATAATGACCAGGCGCAAGTAATCCGGTGGTATTGCAGAGAATACCGGTGTATTGACCGTTGAGCGGATCGCCGGTGTAACGTTCATACACGTTGAAATCATGTCGTTGCGCTGTTTTCACACCACAATACTGCGCAAGCCCACGCTGTTCCATTATTCGCAGCGCGTCGGCATCCATGAGCACGCCGCCCGATAGCATAGTCAGCAGTTCATCCTGTGAATACGCATGGGCGATATGACCTGTCAGCACCACGCCGCTTGCGCCGGATCCGTTCATAGCAATAGGAATGCCAATATGGCCTAATACATAGGCATTTCCAGCGCTGTGCAGACTGCCGGCTTTGCTAAACCAGTTTGCATTTTCGACGCTGCGACTGGCCTCATAATGCATGGGATATACAGGATATAAACCGGGATTGCCATAGCCGCGGACAGTTTGCTCAATCGCACGAAACATGCCGCTGTATCGATTGATTTGCTTCATAATATTTTCATTCATTTGACTGTCCGTATGCAGGGCGTTGAGGGCGATGCCGTTCACACTGAATGTAAGGTTTGACGCACATTCCAATATCATCATCGCGATCGATTTTTGCAGTCGCTGGTAAGGATAATTCTCCAGTTCGTATTGAATGTCGGTAACAGAAGACGGATATGCCGCAACCTGCCGGGCGGTGCTGTAAGTCTTTTTCAGGAAACCATGGGGGGT
This sequence comes from Bacillota bacterium, assembly GCA_033549405.1. Lineage (GTDB taxonomy): Bacteria > Bacillota > Clostridia > Saccharofermentanales > UBA5734 > JAAYBY01. The sequence continues at coordinate 1,736 of JAWSUP010000553.1, forward strand.
ATCATCCGTGTAAAACCCGCCGCCAGGCCGTCCTTTGACGGCTTGCAGAGCGGTAAACCAACGTGTATAGTCCTGACCGCTGTAGGTAGTGCCGCCGATGGTCATCAACCCTGTTTCGATGGATGGATCGACGGTGTGGATGGTCTCGCCGATCAATGCCAACAGCCCATTGATTGAATCAGAATTGTGTTTGACCCACAGCGCTCTGTAATGGGATCTGTTTGGAGCATTGAGCAGCGCCACCAGTTCATCTCGTGACAAGGTGGTCTGATGGGTCGTATTGAACAGCGACAAGCAGATCGGACAAAAGCAGGCATACCGAACCTTCCCATGATTATGCATCCGGATGTCGTCGTCGATCCAGATGAAATCCGGCTTCAGGTCTGCAAACATGCGGTATTTCTCTGTGGTATATTTTTTAAAATCTGGTGAATTGGGACATATGCAGCTTGTTG
>JAWSUP010000554.1:0-2175 GCA_033549405.1 Bacillota bacterium
GACTGCCATAAACAGGTCACCGACCAGGATTCCGGCAGCTTCTGCCGGACTGCCCTCGATAACCTCGGTTATCTCGACCAGTCCGTCCTTATTCAGGCCGACAAAAGCGCCGATGCCGCTGTAGTCACCGCTCATCGATTCTTCAATCTGCTGATTCTGCTCAGCAGTCAGGTACATTGTATAGGGATTGTCCAATTCGTTGACCAGACCACGGGTCATGGCCTCGATAAGCTCCGCATCGCTGAGTTCCTCAAAGTAACTGTCATTGACTGCATCGTAGACTGCCTGCAGTTTTGCCAGCGCTTTCTGCGTCTCGGGATTCGCAGTAAAACTGAAGCTGAGCCGATCGCCACTGTCCGTCTGGATCAGGTCTGGTTTGACGATGCTCAGGACGGCAAGGCCAATCCCTGCAGTCAGGACAAAAGTGATCAGCATGGTGATGCAGACGGTCAGGACATATTTCCAGACCTGACGACCTTTTCCTGTCACCGGGGTCTGGCTCGGTGTTTGTTGCGTTGTGTGCGTATAGCCTGTTTCATTCATATCAGTATTCGACCTGTTCTTAAATATTCAGGGTGTTAAGGGGCTGTCAGTTGCAGTGATCCCTGTTTGACTGCATCAACGTATGTAGGGCAGTGGGTTGACTGGATTGCCGTTAACACGCACTTCGAAGTGCAGGTGCGGGCCTGTCGATGCTCCGGTAGAGCCGCATGTCGCAATTTTATCGCCTGCCTTGACGCTCTGGCCAGTCTTTACAAGTGTATTTTTCAGATGTGCATACAGAGTGGACAGACCGTCACCGTGGGAAATAACGATATAGTTGCCGTAACCGCTGCCACCCGTGTTTGAACCTTCTCGCGGGTTGACTACAAGGAGGACAGTCCCGCTGGCTGCAGCTACGATCGGATTGCCATATTTTCCGCCCAGATCAACGCCCGTGTGCATGCGATAGTATCGATAGATGGGATGCAACCGCATGCCAAACGATGAATAAACATTGTAGTCGCCCGGATACGGCCAGACCCAACCACGGCTGTTGGGGGTCTGCGTCGACGAACCTGTAGACGGTTTGGGTGCCTGTGTGGGCTTTTGGGCGGCCCGGGTCGCTTCTGCTGCCTTTGTGGCTTTGGCGGCAGATGTCGCGGCAGCGGCTCTTTCAGCCTTGGCGGCAGCTGTCGCTGCAGCCGCTTTTTCAGCCTCAAGCTTTTTTTGTAATTCGACGATCTGTCCGGCCAGCTGTTCAGATTCAACCAGCAGGTCATCTTCCGCTTTTTCATGTGTTGTCAGCTTAAGTTCTGCCTGGTTAAGATCTATTTTGCGGGCTGACGAATCGGCGCGAAGCTGAGCCAGATCCGCTTCGATCCGTGTGACCAGTTCGCTCATTTCTACCGAGTATTGTCGGGCAATATCGCGCTTGAGTGCCGCATGGTCTTTGGCAATTTCCAGTTCCTCAATCAGTTGTTCATCGGTATCGGCGACGATGTTGATGAACTGCAGTGTTGTGAAAAAGCCCTGCAGGCTTTCAGATTCCAGAAAGACCTGGAAGATCGATTTTTGCCGATGCTCAAACATCACGTTGACGCGCGCCGCATACTGCTCCTGCTTGGCTGCCAGGTCTTCTTCAGCGGCAATGAGGTCCGAATAGGCCTCTTCCATCGCGTCCACGGCAGCGGCCAACTGAATGGTTTTCTCCTCATACAGCTTTCTTTGCTCATCGCTCCGCTCGTTGAGCCACGCCAGTTCGCCGCTGAGTTTGTCAACTTCAGCAGCCAGTTGTCGCGTCTCTTTTTCCAGGCGTGCTTTCTCCGCAGCCAATTCTTCTTGCTTTTGTTTGGCTTCTGCCAGGGCTTCACTGGTCGACTCGGCACTGACGGCAATCTGACTGCGGGGCGGGTTTGCAGAAAGCAGGCAACCGGCTAAAACCAGTAAGGCTATCAGCAGACGCAATGTGGTGCTGATGCTTTTTTGCTTAGCACTTAAGTGTCTGAATACTTTTTTTTGCATCATGCAGTCCCTCCTCAGACAGCGATATGGCGGCGAACAGCAACAGCGCTGCCAATGGCGCCGACACCAATACCGATCAGCAGATTGACGATGATGACCTGCTGTGAGATCATGAACGGTTCGACCATCGCCAGGACATCAGACGGTCTGACGCCGGTCATTAAGGCTTCG
>JAWSUP010000555.1:0-2170 GCA_033549405.1 Bacillota bacterium
TGTGCCGAGAGATATCGGCCTCCGTTCATCAACGTCAATGCATTTTGCAACAGCGGTTCGAACATCTCCACTTTACAGCGCTCCGTCAGCAGCAGGATCTGTTCCCGGGTGAAGGCGCCGAGATCATTGAGCGACAGTAGCGCCTGGCACCCTTCCCAGGCGGCCCAGTAGCGGCCGTCAGCCAAATCCTTTACCGAGTCGGCTGCCTTTGTGCGTATTTCGTCCATCCGGTCAAACTCGTCGGCGATGCCGACGACGCCCTGGCTGATATTGCCCAGGGAGCCTAGCTGGGAAAAAGCCAGGTCGACTACCGCGCGCTCCGTTCTGGCGAACAGGAAATCTTTGCTCAGATTACGCAGACAGGTGATCAGGCGTGCTGCAGACAGTTCTGCCAGGCCTTCCGCCATTGCGATCTCCCGTTCGCTCAGCGGCAGTCCGTTCACCAGACTGGATTCGATCGCATCAAGCCCCGACGTTGTTTCTGCTTCCATGACGATCAGCGCTTCCTTGTAATGGGCAGTGTTGCGATCCAGAGGAGATTCGGCCAACGTTCTGTCCCGAGTCTGGCGATAAAGCGTTACAACATCCGCATAGCGCCCATCAGCCATGGCTTTATTGAATTCAATCAATGTCTGCTCAGCACGCACTGTTTGGAAATGGATCACTGCGCCAACGATCAATGCAGTCATCAGGGCTAAAAAGAGTACGCCGATCATGAGGCGTCTGATCAGCCTGTTCTCCTTCCTTTCCTCTCTGATGTACAGCATGCCGTCCATTCAGATCCCGTCCAGACCCAGTTGCCGGTCATCCAGGGTACTCTCTTTCAAATATGTGCCGACAGCCGGTATTTTTTTATTACGATAATACTTGTCATCTTTGATGTTGGATTCAGACAGGCGCCGGCAACTGACCATATAGCTGCCCTTTTTAGATAACAGAACCTGGACGCCCTGGTTGGTGCGGGTCGTCTTGACCGGCACTTGCCGGCTGTTGAAGACCAGTACCTTGCGGATGTTACTGACTGCTACGAAATCGTCATCCTCATCGATAAAATAAAGCCCGACAACCTGAGAAGCAGTACTGTACGCGTTGATCAGCTTGCGGCGGTTGGTTTTTGTTTCGTAGACTTTAAGCGACATCTGGGAAAACTTGCCATTGGCATAGCCGATCAGGATTTTGCCTTCATAATCTTCTGTCATATGGATAAAGATGATCCGTTCGCCCTCGTCCAATTCTAGCAGGTTTGGCGTGTATTCGCCCAGGTCCGACGGTTTGTGATCTTTCAGATCGAAGCATTTGACCTTATAGACCGTTCCGCGGTCGGAGAATAACAGGACATCTGTCTTGTTTTTTCCCTCGATCTCCTGAATGATTTTGTCCTCTTCCTTGGTCTTGAGTTCACCGGCGCTGCGCAAAGATGTCAGGGCCAGCTTCTTGAGGTAGCCATGTTCGGTCAGATATAAGCGCAGACGGAAGTCCTCGATCAGCTGCGTATCGTCCATGACTTCTATTTCCTGGGCTTTGACCAGCCTGGTCTGCCGCTCACGGCCATATTTGGCTGAGATCTGTTCCAGCGCGCTGCAGATCACATCGTCGATACGCTCGCGGTTTGCCAGGAGGTCCTGCAGATCGGCGATCTCATCGACCAGGGTCTGGATGTCTCCGGTCCGCTGCAGAATGTACTGGCGGTTCAGCTGCCTGAGCCGGATGTCAGCAACAAATTCAGCCTGTTCGCTGTCGATGTCAAATCCAGTCATCAGGTTGGGGATGACATCGGCTTCTCTGGCTGTTCCCCGAATGATGCGAACCGCCTTATCGATATCGAGCAAGATCTTCTCCAGGCCGCGCAGCAAATGCAGACGTTCTTGTTTTTTGTCCAGGTCGTAGGCGATCTCGCGGCGGACGCAGGAGCGCCTCCAGGACAGCCACTCGCCCAACAAGGCCTTGACACCCAAAACACGCGGCGTCCCGTTGATCAGGACATTGAAATTGCATGGGAACACAGACTGGAGCGAAGTGAATCGGAACAGCTTCTGCATGAGTGCGTCCGGATCGGTCGAACGCCGGCACTCAAGCGTGATCTTCAGACCATTTAGGTCAGTCTCGTCGCGGATATCCGTTATTTCCCGGATCTTCCCTTGCTTGACCAGGCTGGTCACATCGTCGATGA
>JAWSUP010000556.1:0-2159 GCA_033549405.1 Bacillota bacterium
GCAGCCGGGCTGACACTCGACGAGATACCCTATTGGCGCGACGGCACGCTTGACCGCTATACACCGTCAGGCGACTATGTCGTCATCAAGTTTGCCCGCTGGGCCTTCGAGAAATTCGTCGGTGTCCATGATAAACTGGGGACGCAGATGCGCGCGGTTGGCGAAGTCATGAGCATCGGCAAGAATTATAAAGAAGCAATGCAGAAAGCGATCCGGTCACTGGAAATCAACCGGTATGGCCTGGGATTTGCCCGAGATTTCCATGAGCGCAGCCTGGACGACCTGATGCTGCTCTTGGCGGAACCGACCAGCGAACGCCAGTTCATCTTATATGAAGCGCTGCGCAAAGGCGCTGACATCGAACAGCTTTACCAGCTGACCTACATAAAACCCTGGTTTTTGCAGCAGATGCTGGAACTGGTCCAACTGGAAGAAGAGATCCTGCGCTTTCGCGGATCGTCTCTACCTGACGCATTGCTGATCCAGGCGAAAAAGGACGGGTTCGCGGATCGCTACCTGGCGAAGCTGACGGGCCTTCCGGAAGATCAGATCCGCAGGCAGCGAACGCTTTTAGGCGTGGTGGAAGGATGGGAACCGGTTCCGGTCAGCGGGGTCGAAAACGCTGCTTATTACTACTCCACCTATAATGCGCCTGACCGCACGACCGTCAGTGATAAACCCAAGGTCATGGTTCTCGGCGGCGGACCCAACCGCATCGGGCAGGGAATCGAGTTTGATTATTGTTGTGTCCATGCCGCATTTGCCTTGCGCGACCTGGGCTATGAAACGGTGATTGTCAACTGTAACCCAGAGACCGTTTCAACCGACTACGACACCTCAGATAAACTCTATTTTGAACCGCTGACCGTTGAGGATGTCCTCAGTATCTATGAAAAAGAAAAACCACTCGGCGTCATCGTCCAGTTTGGCGGTCAAACGCCCCTCAATATTGCCGGTGAACTGGAAAAAGCCGGAGTCCGCATCCTGGGTACATCGCCGGACATGATTGATCTGGCTGAAGACCGCGATCGTTTCAGGAAAATCATGGATGAAATGTCGATTCCCATGCCTGAATCAGGTATGGCGGTCACGATCGAGGATGCGCTGCAAATCGCCAGCCACATCGGCTATCCGCTTATGGTCCGGCCTTCCTATGTACTGGGCGGTCGCGGCATGGAAGTTGTGCTGGATGAAGAGATGCTTTGTCAGTATATGACCGCAGCAGTTGGGGTCACGCCAGACCGCCCGATCCTGATCGATAAATTCCTCAGCCATGCGACGGAGGCCGAAGCTGATGCAATTGCAGATGGGAATGACGCCTTCGTGCCAACTGTCATGGAACACATCGAACTGGCTGGAATCCATTCAGGTGATTCGGCCTGTGTTATACCACCCATCAGCATCCCTGACGAACAAGTTGCCGTCATTGTAGACTACACACGCCGGATCGCCCGCGCGCTTCAGGTCACCGGGCTGATGAACATGCAATACGCCATTGCCGACGGTATCGTGTATGTTCTGGAGGCCAATCCGCGCGCTTCGCGCACGGTGCCTCTGGTTTCCAAGGTTTGTAATGTGTCCATGGCGCGGCTCGCAACAGAAATGATCATGGCCGCCCATGCGGGCAAGCCTTCGTCGGTTGGTACGCTGCGGCACGGGAAAATCCACCATTTCGGCGTCAAGGAAGCTGTTTTCCCCTTCAGCAGTTTTCCGGAAGTTGATCCGATCCTCGGACCTGAGATGAGGTCTACCGGTGAAGTGCTTGGTCTGGCGGACTCTTTTGAACTGGCTTATTTCAAAGCGCAGGAGGCTGCGCAGGCTTCATTGCCGACACATGGCACTGTCCTGATCAGTGTCAACGACATGGATAAACCCGAAGCACTGGCTGTTGCCCGGGCTTTTGACCAGATCGGATTCCAGATCATGGCGACAGAAGGGACACATCGCCTGTTTACAGAAAACGGGATCCCTTCGGTCGCAGTCAAGAAACTCTACGAAGGTCGGCCGAATATTCTTGACCACATCACTAACCGTGAAATCCAGCTGGTGATTAACACCGCGGCCGGTCGACGCAGCCAATATGATGACTCCTACATCCGCAAAGCGGCCATCCGTTACAAGACGCCCTACATTACGACCATGACCGCCGCGCTGGCCAG
>JAWSUP010000557.1:0-2152 GCA_033549405.1 Bacillota bacterium
GGATGACGCTGTATGGCTTTCTGCGGATCTTCTCTGTCAGCTGGCCACCGTCGTCATAACCGACATAGCCTGGCGGCGACCCGATCAGTTTGCTGACTGTATGCGGTTCCATGAACTCGGACATGTCCAGGCGAACCATAGCGTCTTCGGTCTCGAACATGGCTTCTGCAACAGCTTTGACCAGTTCAGTTTTGCCGACGCCAGTCGGCCCGACAAATATGAACGATGCCGGTTTGTGTTTCTTGCCAAAACCGGCGCGATGGCGCCGAATCGCCCGGGACAAGGCCGAAACGGCTTGTTCCTGGCCGATAACCCGCTGGTGCAGTCGATCTTCAAGATGCAACAGTTTATCTGTTTCTGTTTCGCTGATGCGCTGGACAGGAATTCCGGTCCACATTTCTACAACTTTGGCGATATCTTCTGTTGTTATCTCTGTCGGGTTGTTTGTCTGCTCCAGGCTGTCGAGTTCTTTTTCCGCGCGTATCAGGCGCGACCTGAGTTCAGCCTGCTTCTCGTACAGATGGACATCTTCCGGGCTTCCGGCAATTTTGCTCTCTAAGTCTTCTTGTTCCTTCTTCAGGTCTTCAAGTATATTGCGGCACTGGTCCAGCTTGACCAGGGTCAGGTCAGCCAGATTGGCATTGGAGCCGGCCTCATCGAGCAGATCAATCGCCTTGTCCGGCAAAAATCGATCCGTGATGTAGCGGTCGGCCATACGCACGGCTGTTTCAATGACTTCGTCGCTGAACGTCACATGGTGATGCACCTCGTAATAGTCACGAATACCCTTGAGGATCTCAATAGATTCAGCCATTGATGGCTCATCTACGATCACTTTCTGGAATCGGCGCTCCAGTGCTGAATCCTTCTCGATGTAGCGGCGGTATTCGTCGAGGGTTGTCGATCCGATCACGCGGATCTCCCCTTTGGCCAGGGCTGGCTTGAGGATATTGGCAGCATTCATGGCGCCTTCGGCATCGCCGGCCCCCATGATGTTGTGCAACTCGTCGATCACGAGAATTACATTGCCTGATCGCCGGGCATCGTCCACCACGCCTTTCATGCGACTCTCAAACTGGCCGCGGAACTGGGTCCCGGCAACCATCGCCGTCATATCGAGCAGATAGACTTCCTGATGCAGCAGTTTGGCCGGCACCTCACCTGCGCTGATTTTGACAGCCAGGCCTTCTGCGATGGCCGTTTTACCGACACCGGGCTCGCCCAGCAGGACGGGATTATTCTTGGCCCGTCTGTTGAGGATCTGGATGACGCGAGCCAGTTCTTTGTCTCGCCCGATAATGCGATCTATCTTGCCGTCTTTCGCCTTCATGGTCAGATTGGTGCCAAACTGGTCGAGAAACTTGCGTTTGCGGTCCGACCGGCTTCGTTCTGGCTGCCGTTCACCGTTCTGGCCGTTGCGTCTTGTTTCAGAGACCTCTTCGGAATCGCCGCCGATCGAGGCCGGCAGTAATTCATTGCGCTCTTTACCGTCAGATATGCGGTCGCCCGAGTCGTCATCTGAATCGCGTTCGACCATACCTTCAAGATCAAGGCCACCATTCAACAGGGACTTGAAAAGGCTTTCCGGACTTTGCCCGTCCATCTGGGACATAACGCCATTCATGCGTTCCGTCAGTTCATCGATGTTACTGTCATTGATACCGGCTTTGGCGAACAATTCATCCATACCACCCAGACCAGTTCGATAAGCGCACTTCAAGCACAGCCCTTCACTGACGCGCTGGCCGTTTTCAAAGCGTGTCGTAAAGACGACCGCTACGTTTTTTTTGCACATGACACATTTAGCCATTTCAGTTTATCTGTTCCTTCCCAGTTCAAGACCCGTCAAGGGTCATATTATTATTTATTGCCCGGCTGCAGCATCTGTTCTATCCGGATCGGTCCTGTAAAGCGCCGTAACCGGATCTGACTGCAGCATCCTTTTCAGGTATTGGCCTGTATAGGAGGAATCGACTCCGGCAATATCTTCCGGGGTGCCTTCGGCGATGACCATCCCACCGGCGTCACCACCTTCAGGGCCAAGATCGATGATGTAGTCTGCCGTCTTGATCACATCAAGATTGTGCTCAATGACCAGAACGGTATTACCATTCTCTGTCAGGCGGCGCAAAATGTCAACCAGCTTGTGCAC
>JAWSUP010000558.1:0-2148 GCA_033549405.1 Bacillota bacterium
CCTCGCGTCCTGTAAACGCAATGATCATCACTTGTTTTTGCTGGTTTGCCTCACCGAAGCCCATCGGCAACGGGGATCCTGAATACCGATAGCAAGTATTCTGTCCAACAGTCTGGGCGGCGTGCAGATGGCCCAGCGCCAGGTAATCGATGCCTGAAGGAAACTGATTCGCGGGGAAATGTGCCAGAGACCCGACATACAGGTCGCGTACCCCGTCGCCTTCAACCGTCCGGCCGCCGGCCGCAAACAGATGCCCCATGGCGATGACAGGCACAGCTCCGTGCAGGGATCGCTGCTTTTCGGCCACAGTGCAGACCGCTTCATAATGATCGCGGATGCCCCTGATCAGCCTGGTGTTCTTGTCATCGACCGACTCCCCTGCCTCAACGCTGCGGATATCTCGATCTCGCAAGTAAGGTACGGCGCAGACGACTGCTTCAGCCGATCCCTGCTGGTCAAACAGGGTGATAACCTCATCTTCGGGCTTTCCAGACGGCGTTCCGATCACATGGACGTTCAGGACGCGCAGCAAGGTGCTGGGCGCATCCAGAAAAGAGGGTGAATCGTGGTTTCCGGCTGTCACCACCACATGGCGGCAGCAGGAGCGGGCAGCACGGCACAAAAACCGATAATAGAGCTCCTGAGATTTATTCCCGGGCGTTACTGTATCGAAGATATCGCCTGCGATCAGCAGCGTATCGATCTGATTCAGCTCAAGTTGGTCGGCCAGCCAGTTCAGGAAAGCCTCCTGTTCATCGGTGCGGCGTCGCCCGTACAGTGTTCGCCCGAGGTGCCAGTCTGATGTATGGAGTACCTTCATGCTGCCTCCTTGTCCCGTCCGTCATATGTCCGATTTTGCCTGGCGGGTGTATGCATCGATTTTCTGCCGGATCAGTTTCCAGGCGGTTTCCGTTTCTCTGGCAAAATCTTCGGTGCTTTTCCAATTGGCCGGCTTCGGACCGAAGTATGGGAGAAACCCGAAACTCGCGTATAAGTTCAATGCCTTATAACTCCAGGTTTGGGACGTCAGATAAATATACCCGCTATAATCCTGTTCATTGTAACAGTCAAAGACCCTCGTGAGCAAAGCTTTCGCCAGGCCTTTCCCCTGGTAACGCGTGTCGACTGTGACCCAGTGGAGCCGATGGCGCTCCTCACCAAAATGTGATCCTGTCCATAATGATGCCGTGCCCACAATTTCATTGGTGCGATCATCACTGACAAAGAAACACTGCCTGGCAAGCAGATCAGGACGAATCACAAATTCATCAGCAAAAATACGCTGCGCTGCTTCCAGGCTGTCCACCTGCTTGCTTTCCAGCTGCAGCCGGCACCAATCCTCTTCGAGACCCTGCCTGTACAGGCAGAATGAATATCCTGCCGGCAATAAATAGACTGGATAATTGTCTGTATCGAATTTTTCCATCAAGACCCCGATATAGGGGATACTTCTGTCCAGCATAATCTGTCGCCTCCGCAGTTATTTCATGTGCCGTTACACTGCTGTTACAGCAAGTCCTGATCAGGATCGCAAGGCACGCAAAATCATGGCGCCTTCTGCTTCGCTCATGATCGGAAAATTGAAGTACAGGTTGCCTGCACCGTATCGTTTGATCAGTTTTTGTGCACCGGCTAGCCAGTCTGACGCCTCGCCATCGTATAGCATAACCCAGAGTGATTTGCCAGCAGCATGCACCTGATCATAGATCGGCAGCCAGCGATCGTTGGCACCATCCGGCTGTCCTGCTCCGCAGGTCCACTGGAGTGCATCCAGTTCAGCCATCTCCATCAAGGCCGGCACGTGCTTGATGGCATCAGGTCCATCCAGATGATACAGAGAGTGGTCGAGCCGGCTGCATTGCTTGCGCAGCGACGGTACGACAAACGTTCTGAACTGATCAGGTGACAGAAGCGCACAAATATCGCACTGTACCTTCGCCGTCCGGCCCGATCCCCAGATGTTGAAGGCCGTGTAGCTGTTACCGCCGCCAAATCGCACCAGATCATGGAACGCGTCGAAATACTGAAAATAGACATCATCAATTTCTGCCACCTTTTGCAGGATCAGTTCCGGCGCGTCCATCAGGTCGTAGATAAAGTTCTGCGGGCTGCGCATGGCCGCCAGAATATCGATGTTCTCGATCAGGT
>JAWSUP010000559.1:0-2095 GCA_033549405.1 Bacillota bacterium
AACGCGCAGGCGAATCCTTGCCGGTTTGGGTGTACAGCAACTGCGATACTGTCGAACTTTTTCAGGACGGCGTCAGCCATGGACGGCAGGCAATCGAGCACTACGAGCCCGGCAAATGGTCGCTGGTATGGCAGCCTGGAGAATTGAAGGTTGTCGGTTATCGGGACGGGCAAGAAGTCGCCAGCGAAACAGTCCGCACAACAGGTCCGGCCGTCGCCCTGCGGCTGCGCCTGGAAGATGAGGGCGTCCGTGCTGATGGTGAAGACGTCGCGGTGGTGACCTGCTATAGCGTTGATGCCCATGGCGATATCGTACCGGATGCGTCGCCCTTTGTCCGGTTTGATACGAACGGTTACGGACGGATCCTCGGCACTGGTTCAGATGTCTGCGACCACCGTCCGGTCACAGAACAGGATCGGCGCATGAGAGCCGGACTCTGCTCGGTTGTCATCAAAGCCGGCCTGACAGCCGGGACCCTGCGCCTGTATGCGCGCGCCGAAGGATTGCAGCCGGCCACGCTCGCCATCGGGTTGGCCGACACCGGACGACGCCCGTATGTTGAGTAGGGGAGCAGGATAAGCGGTGAATAGCCAAATGATACTTGTACCAATTTATATAACGCGTATGAACGATTATGCTGTTATATCATTTTGAGAATAGAAGCACTATATTTCCTTAGTTTGGGAATATCATCAGTAATAGTTTCCCATAAACTCTCGTCATCGATCTTGCCATACTGATGTGCAACTAAATTTCTCAGCGCCTTGATCTGGACCCAAGGCATTTCTATATATTTGTTTTTGAAACAATCGCTCAACCGAGCTGTTAACTCACCGATTTGAAGCACGCAAAGAGCAGTTGCATGAACATAAACTGAATCGTTTTTGTAAATGTCATAGTCGTCACCGAAGCGATTTATCGTCTTGTCAATTTCATCGCAATAGAAAATGATCTGCTGTAGAATATCTCGATCCCGCTCATGCTGCATATATCAGAACCTCTTCATCTTTTATCCTATTACGAAAATCTTCGCTGAGTGACCCAGAAGTCAAAAGATCTATCTTCACTGAGAACACCGTTTCAAGATCAGTATAGAAACCACACAATGCAAACAAACCCTTTACGCTGCCTTTATAAACGAGCAAATCGATATCGCTGCACTCGGTTGCATCTCCGCGAGCATACGAGCCGAACAGGTAGATTTGAGCGACGCCATATTTTTCGGCTAATGGTTTGATTATTCGCCGGATGTCATCAATTGTATATTTTGTCAATTACATCCACTCCTAAGATCATGCTTTACTGATCGTCTTATTACCTGCTATTTTATCACATTAAATACTTGGTTTGCATTCCTCAGACAGGTGGTCGCCTGCCGCGCTCTCGGTTATAATGGAAGTTATATCATAACATGAGACAGCAGCCGGAGGACTTATCTATGTATTATACACAGCAACGCATCGAACGCATCTGCCAGGATCTGCAGAAACTGATCTGCCAGCCGAGGCAGCCGATTTCCGATATTAACTGGGCAAAAGGGCGCTATACATCGCCGGCTGAGACTGATCAGGCTGAGTGGCAGGCATTCAATCCGGGAGACCACTGGGGCGAATACGACGATCATGCCTGGTTTAGGGCAGATGTAATCATCCCGCCGCAATTTGAAGGCAAGAAGGTTTTGCTGGATGTATCTGTCGACACCGAACGCTGGTTTGCCGACAGCCGCCAGTTTATCCTGTTTGTCGACGGGACGATCCGCCAGGGCATGGACATCAACCACCGGACTTGCGTTCTGCGGCATGCAGCCAAAGCCGGCGAGACGATTCGCGTCGATCTTCAGGCGTATGCCGGCCTTGTGGAAAAGCCGACTGAGCTGTACCTGCAGTTGTTTGTCGAAAACCCTGATGTCAAGAAGATCTATTACGATTTGTTTGTTCCGCTTCAGGTTGTGACCGAAATGCCGGAAGGCGACAAGCTGCGGCTCGATCTGCTGGATGTGCTGAACCAGGCTGTCAATAGGCTCGATCTGCGCAAACCTTTCAGCGATGCTTTCCACCAGTCGATCGCGGACACTGACGCCTTTCTCGAAGAGCAT
>JAWSUP010000560.1:0-2092 GCA_033549405.1 Bacillota bacterium
ACAGGCAGGCGGTCATGCAGGATTTAGAGCATGAGCCGATTTACCAGGCGCTTTGCCGGTTGTATCAGGCAATCGTCGATGCACAGCGCCTGGTCAAGCATGCCCAGGCAGCGCGACATCCACTACAAAGGGCAGTCTATCAGCTGAACGGGATGATGCTTTACTGCCAGGGAGTTACAACGATTAGCCAGTCCGCTGTTTTCGAGAAGATCAGATCAACCGGGTTGATAAAATTATGCGACTATATCAAAAAAATGGCCACATCTGACAGCTTCATTGATTTTGCACAGCAGGTCAGGTCGCTCAATCACTCATTATCAGAGAAAAGTTACTACCTAACCATTCTGGGTGGACAAGCCCTGCTTGATCTCAGCCAGGAATCGGTTCCAGACGATTATCTCAGGCGTCTGGACTGTGATTTGTTCCCTTTGGCGTCTGATAGATTGTCTTCAAAAAACGATGATATATTGATCTGGCGGCAAATAGACCTGTGTCAGCTGGAATCGGAAATTGTGATGCACCTGGAACAATTTGACCCGATTCCATTTGACAGCTGCCGGGAAATCAGTCAAGCACACCCGAATTTCATTGATCCTGTTGTCGAGCGGTTCTCGCAGGATTTTCCATTCTACATCGGATATGCTGAATTCATGCAAAAAATGAAAAATAAGGGGTTTGATTTCTCCTGGCCTGTGATCTGCCCAGACCAACCGATGGATATTGTCGGCATGTATCATCTGCCACTGGCTTTGCAATCTGAGCAGGCATCGGCTGTCGTCGTCAATGACATCAGGCTAACCAGTCAGGAAAAAGGCGCATCAATAACCGGCGCCAACCAGGGCGGAAAAACGACTTTTCTCTGCAGTATAGGCCAGGTCGCCTGGTTTGCGGCTCTGGGTCTTCCAGTGGGCGCCCGGTTTGCCCGGTTGCCTTTGTTCTCGATGATCCGCACTCACTTTGCAAAAGCGGAAAGAAGTGGGGATCAGCACGGCAAACTGAGTGAAGAAATCACTGCCATCAAGGCAACGCTGGCGGATATTCAACCGGACAGTCTCATTCTGATGAACGAGCTTTTGATGTCGACAACAGTGCGTGATGCCTGCGAAATCGGCCGGCAAGTTATCAGGCAGCTGCTGGCAGCCGGTGCTACCGTTATGATCGCGGGACACATACCGGATCTTGCAGCTGTCGACGGCAAACTGGCCAACCTGGTTGCTGAAGTGATGCCGGGTCCTGAAAACAGGCGAACATTCAAGATCGTCCGCCAGGAACCAGATGGACAAGCCTATGCCATTCAACTGGCCAAAAGTCGGCACCTTACCTATGCTGAAATCAAGGAGCGGATCATTCATGGAACTGCCTCTGCTGTATCATGATCTCACACATAGCAGAAAACCGAGCGCCGTTAAAGTGCCGGCTTATCTAGCTGATCTGCAGCTTGACACCTTATTGCAGGCAATGGCCGGCAATGATCCTGTAATTTACAGTCTTTGCCTGGAAATCATGATTCATCCGCTGACCGATACTAAGGAAATCTACCTGCGTCAGGCTGTGCTTCAAGATGCCATCAGAATAAGTTCATCTTTCCGTTTTATCTACGCCCGGGCTTTACATGCAATCGAACAGGCTGCAGAGCACCGTATGGGACGGGATCCGATCCATGACCGGGGTCTTAGCGTGACCAAACGGCTGATTTTGGAAAGTGAAACGGGACTCATTCTCCTGGATGCACTTCAACAGATCAGACAACATCTCATTGAAATAAATGACTCCATTCATTCTGCCAGGCTGTCGTCATACGTTAATGAGCAGTTGCAGCAATTCCTGCCGACTTTTTTTACCAGCACCAAAACCCATCTGGAGCAAATGGTATCATTAAAAGATACCGGCGGCATCGTCATTCATTGTAAGGTCGGACAGGGACTGAAACTGGATTCTGTCATGCTTTGCCAGATTCTGGATGGTCCGGAGAATCCGGAGGTCAGCAAAACCACCCATGTTCGCCGGCATCTGTTCAAGAGAAAAAGCAAAGATAATAACCTTAACTTCCCACACATTATACCCTGCGTAACAAAAGGCACCTGTTCATGAA
>JAWSUP010000561.1:0-2091 GCA_033549405.1 Bacillota bacterium
TGCATTGCTTCCGGTCCAATCACCTATACTGAGTTAACCCGATAGCCACATTTAATTTTATGGCGTTTCCACAATGAAAGCACCGTAAATCGGGGCTGTTTTATTCTTTATTGAGCAGTGCAGAATATTTGTTATATCTTGATTTTGCCTTTGACAGACATAGCAAACAAACTGCAAGATTGTTTCTGCAGGCAATCAAGAACTGCTAAAACAGCTTGTCAGGTTCAGACGGCTTGCTATTTCCAGCCTTTTTATACGGGGTAATGAACCAGTTGGATCGGTATGACAATCTGGCGGTTGACCAGCGACTTGCTTTCGATTTTTTCCAGAAGGAGCGTTGCTGTTGCTTCGCCAATCGCCAGGTAATCCTGGCGGATGGTCACAAAAGGAACGCTTCGGGTAAATCCGATCAGATCATCAAAGCCTGCCAGTGTGAGTGAATCCGGGAATGTCTCTGCCTGTCTCCTGCGGATGCATTCCATCATCAGGATGGCCAGAGAATCATTAAACGTGAAGATGGCGGTCGGGCAGCGCGCCTTGTCTTGTTCATTGACATACAAGTCGTCCAGGATGCGATTGACCGTTTCTGCTGTTTCCGACCGGTCGATCGACAGGATCTTGATGTTCTTGCGCGGGATGAGATGTTCACCGACGGCCTTGATAAACCCGTCGAAGCGGGCCTTTTCGGAGGTGAGCCCAACGATGTCATGGTAGACCAGGGCCAGTTGACGATGACCTTTGTTGCAGAGAAACCTGCCCAATTGGTAGCCGCCGTCGACATTGTCGCAAGTGACATAGCTGCAGGGAATGTTCATCGGGAAGCGGTCAACATAGACGACCGGCCAGTGTTCTTTCATGAGATTTTCAAACAAGCGGTTGTTTTCAATGCTGCTCATAGGATATAAAATCAGACCGCGTACGTCTTTCTTCATCTCCAGAATCAGATTGCGCTCGATCTCGGCATTTTCGTGAGAATTGTGGACTGTGAGGATATAGCCGGCCTGTTTCAGTTTCTGTTCGATCCCCTGGATCATCTGGATTTCCCGGCCCTGGCCTTTCAGCGACATGACAAGGGACACAACCTTCAGGCCTGATACGGGCGGCGTCAGATCCTGGACAAAACTGCCACTGCCCTGGATGCGACGGATATAACCATCTGACTGAAGTTGCTTGAGCGCACGGATGACCGTAATGCGGCTGACCTGGAACTGGGCGGCAATTTTGCTTTCAGTTGGCAACTTGGCGTTCGGACGTAAAACATCCGAACGGATCATGCCCAGAAAATGCTTGTAGATGTCCATGTATTTAAGCTGATTTTCGTTTTGCATGTCGCTTTTCCCCTCTGTGGATCCAGGCCTGACCGTTTCATCCGGATAAAATATCCTTGAGCGCACAGGGTTCTTGCAGGCTCCATTCTGTTCAGCAAAGGCACCAGATTCAGAGCCATGTGTCTTCCGGCTGAAGTTTGTCGATCTCATTGTATCACCGATAATTGTATATATCAATGCTCTTATGACATATCATATTGTTTCCGGTCGCCCAATTATCTTTCCGGGTCAGGTGCTGTCTTTGAATAACTTGCTCTTTATATTCACCAAAAGCGTACCCAGGACCATATCAGCTCCGGTATTCGCGGTAAAGCACATAGTCCGTGACATCCCTGATGAAGCCGGCGCTGGTCAGCGCATCAACCGCCTCAGAAGGAAACTGGCGGACCGATATCCGGCTTTGCTGAGGAAACAGGCGTTTTTCTGCGTAGCCATAAGCAAAGGCCTGCAGAGTGTCCAGTAGCGCAGCTTGATCAAAAACGCGCAGGAGCCTGCCCTGTCGCTCAAATACCGCAACCGGAAGGCCGGCTTTCAGCGCGACTGTCGTACCGGGCACATTCAGGAAAGTTCGACCAGGCAGATGAGACAGGCTTTTGCCCCACGGCTGGGCCGGGTCGACAGCCGGCAGCCAGATGATCTGATCGAGCGGCTGCTCCAGCGCCAGCATGGCGCCAGGGAAATCCTGACTGCGGATGAACTGCATGCCTGACATGCCTTCGATAAAGAACCCGCGCCGCACCTGACCGGTATACTCCCAGATACG
>JAWSUP010000562.1:0-2081 GCA_033549405.1 Bacillota bacterium
GTACGTGACTGGACAGGTGATCTGGCCGTCATGATGAATCCGACCGGACCTGAACCGGACTGGCAGTTCCGGTACGACACAGAAGTCAGTTACCGGTTTGATAAAGCGATTCGCTCGATGGAAGACATCTGGATCGGGACGCGCAACAGCACCGGTCATGGCACGCTGCTGATGTTTCGCGACTCATTCGCCAACGCCCTGATCCCCCTCCTGTCCGAATCGTTCGACCGTTCGGTTTACTCACGTGCTGTTCCGCTGGATTACAGCCGCGTTGAATCAGAGCAGCCGGATCTGGTGGTTCTGGAGATAGTCGAGCGCAATTTGTCTTTGCTTCTGGAAAAACCGCCGCGTCTGCCGGCAGACGCTTTGCCTGAAGACGCCCGGCTTCTCGCGGAGATTCGCTCCGGGCTGTCTGACCAGCTGTTATCTTTGTCTGCTGATGAAATCTCTCTGCAGGTAACCACAAGCGGCGCCTGGCTGAAAATCAGCGGGCGTTGGCCGGATGGCATCCTGCAGCAGTCGGTCGATCGAGTTCTGGTCGGCCTACCGATTTCCACTGATAAAAACACATCGGATATCAAAGAACGTTCTGCAGGCGACCTGCCGGACCTGGCGTATTATGAAGCCTGCCCGATCGCCGATGTCAGCGATCTTGACTGGCAAAACAACGGCGGTTTCACCGTCTACCTTGAGCCAGGCCGGTGGTTAGCCGGTTCCCAGCTGCTGAAACTATATCTGCATGCTGAAGATCGTTGGCTGCAGGCCGATCTGGATGTCACCCTGCCATGACAGGATTGACCGGCTGTCACGGGGCCGGTGTCGACGCTGCGGTTGGCTCAGACGGCGTGCCTGTCGGGGTCGGATCGGGCGTCGGGGTCGGACTGGGCGTCGGGGTCGGACTGGGCGTCGGTGTCGGACTGGGCGTCGGTGTCGGTGAAATGGAGACAAATCCATATTGATCAGGATCCCGCAAAGGTGGCGGTGTTACCCGTATCTTCTGCGTGTTTTCCACCAGTTGAAAGTCTGTCATGAGAAAATCCATCACCGGATAATTCAAGCGATTGATATCGGTAAAATGCCACCATTCGTGCTGGAAAATCCTGAATCCGCACGATACCATAACAGCGCTCATGTAGTCGAGATTTCGCTGGGCTGCTTCTGTTATATCCGGGTTGTTCCGGCTGGATGTTTCATTCAGCGTATGAATATGGCTTGGCATCTCCAGTTCGTTTCCATCGAGATCGACCAATGTCATATCAACAGCAACTCCCCGGTTGTGGTGCGAACCGGTGGCCGGATCGGCCAGATAGATGGGATTGCTGTTATAGGCTGAGAGTGTCTGTGTGACAGAATATGGTCTGTAAGCGTCAAACAGTTTGATGCAATAGCCGTCCTTGCGAAAAATCTCCTGGGCTTTGATCAGTTTCATCAGTGTATCTTCCTGGAGCATGCAGATGCTGCGGCCATACAGGTTAATTCCGGTAAAATTGCGTTTCGTTGCAAAGAGCTGGTCGATCTGAATGTCAGGTGCATACTTGCGGACATCGACCAGGCGGGACTTGAGGAGCACGTCCTGCTGACCTGGCAATACGGAAGCAAAATATCCTTCGAGCGGCTGTGCGTAAAGTCTGGACGACTTCCAGGCCAAATTGCTGCGCAAGCAATATGCAACACGACCGTCATCCAGCAGAATCTCCGTAAACCCCTGCTTATCCGGTCCTGCCAGATAACCGACGATATCCAGATACGATAACCGCTGCAGTACGATGGCGCTCTGATCAGCCCAGGTATAACAGGGGATGTTGTCATCGATGGCTTTCATGAATGACGTCGGTTTCGGAATCGGTGTCGGAACAGGCGTTGCAGTCGGCGCCGGGGTGGCGGTCGGCGCCGGGGTGGCGGTCGGCCGGATTGTCGGGGATGGCCTCGTTGTCGGTGTTGATGCAGAGGTTGGGGTCATGACAGGCGTCGGGCTAATCGTCGACAGTCCGATCGACTGTTGTGTCCCGGATGATTCTGGTTGTCTGCAACCTGCCCAGAGCAAAGCTGGAAGAATTAGAATCAGAATTAACGCAGCAGTG
>JAWSUP010000563.1:0-2059 GCA_033549405.1 Bacillota bacterium
GAAACGGATTCTTGCCTTTGTCTCCCATGCCCTGCTGTCACCAAAGGGTATTGCGGTTCTGATGCACTCGCCCATTGAGCGGCTGGTCACGACGGATACGGTCAACAATCCCTGGCTAAGCGCTTGCGACAAAGTTATTGTTCGTTCTGTCTCCGATATGTTCGCCAATGCCATCCGGATTATCCACGAAAAAGAATCGCTCGCCGAATTGTTTGAGTGATTTAGCTTTCGGCTGCAAAAAACTGGCCAAATACAGGCCTGACCGCACGCGTTGTGCGGTTCCGGCAAAAATGGTATGCTGTTGACGGGCGCCAGATGACCATGGCCAGTGAACTTTCTTTTTTCGCGATGCGTCAAATAAACAGTTCATCGGTATCCTATATTCATTATGACTGCCAGTACAGGTCCTGCACCGGAAAAAGCGAGGAGGGATCCCATGAAAAAAGTGATCATCACCCTTTTGGTCGTTCTGTTGGCTGTCTCTGCCTTCTATGGCTGCTCTGCAACTAGCATGGACAAAAGCTCGCCTTCTGCCACAACCACGTATGCCGGATATGAACCGGGCGGCGCGAAGGACAACGACGACGATCTCGGCGGAGATCCGCAAGTCGAACGCAAGATCATCCGCAATGCCACACTGGATATTGAGGCGACAGACGTTGTGACGGCTTATGAAAGTCTGCTGACCTGGGCAGCCCAGTACGGCGGCTATGAGACGCGCCGAAACCAGCAGCGCGTCAATGACATCATCTCCATAGATGCGCAGATCAAGATCAAGCCTGAACATCTCGACGCACTGCTGGATTATGCCAAAACTCTCGGTGATGTGATCAACACCCAGATCAGCACCGAAGATATCACTGATTCTTATTATGACATCCAGACGCGCCTGCACTCGATGGAACTGTCGCTTGAGAGCTATTATGGTTATCTGGCCAAAGCCAAAACAATTGATGAAAGCCTGTCGGTCCAGAGCCAGATCAACCAGCTGACAGTCGAAATCGAATCGCTTAAAGGCCGGCTCAAGCTCTGGGACAGTCTCCTGGCCGAATCTGTTGTAACGATCCGGTTACGCCAGACCAATGACCCTGTCAAAATTAAAAAAGAAATCGACTGGTCGACACTGAGTTTTGCTGATATGGGCTACCTGATGAAAAGCGGTCTGGCCAGTGTGGCCAATATTCTGGTCAATATCCTGCAGTGGCTGGCCATCGTCGTAGTCGCATCATCCCCTCTCTGGATCATCGCTATCATCATCATCGTCGTCGTCCGGCGCAAGAAAAAGAAAAGCAGGCAGCAGGCGGCCAGGCAACATTCGCTTGATAAGCCTTCTGATCAGCCGCCTACGACGCCAGATGCAA
Source organism: Bacillota bacterium (assembly GCA_033549405.1). GTDB lineage: Bacteria > Bacillota > Clostridia > Saccharofermentanales > UBA5734 > JAAYBY01. The sequence continues at coordinate 1,362 of JAWSUP010000563.1, forward strand.
CCGGGCATCAGTAAATCATCTCTGGAGGTTTTTATATGCGTGATATCAGCAAGCCCATCGAAGTGATTGTAGCTGGACATCTCTGTCTCGACCTCAATCCGGCATTCAGCACAGATGGCAGCCAATCATTACGGGACATCCTGATACCAGGAAAACTGATCAATGTCGGCCAGGTTGCCCTCTCGACCGGCGGTGCAGTCTCAAATACTGGTCTTTCCCTGCGCATGCTGGGCATCCGCACCAGCTTGATGGGCAAGATCGGTTCCGACCTGCTCGGTGACACGGTGCGCAAGATCCTGACGCAATACGACGCAGCCGACGGTCTTATTGTCGACCCCGAGTCGGCCACCTCGTATTCAGTCGTCATCGCTCCACCGGGGATCGACCGCATCTTTCTGCACCACCCGGGATCAAACGACACCTTCTGCGCCAATGACCTCAACCAGGATCTTCTGGCATCCTGCCGTCTTTTCCACTTTGGCTATCCGCCGCTGATGCAGCGCATGTATCAGGACGGGGGCGACGAACTGGCCAGGGTATTCCGACTGGCCCGGGCAGGCGGCGCAACCACCTCGCTTGATCTCGCCTTACCTGACCCCGCTTCCGCGGCAGGCCAGGCCGACTGGCCGCTTATCCTCGGCAAGGTTTTGCCGCTCACGGACATTTTCGTTCCCAGTCTTGAAGAACTGCTGTACATG
>JAWSUP010000564.1:0-2048 GCA_033549405.1 Bacillota bacterium
GGCAGCCTGGCGCAGCATGTCTTCCGGCACGCCGATCGCATCGGGCATGTCACCGCCAAATTTGTTGATCATCTCAATATATTCCGGGATTACGGAGCTGGCCCCGTGCAGGACGATCGGGAAACCGGGCAGACGCTTTTCAACTTCTTCCAGAATATCGAATCGCAGCTGCGGTTTGGTTCCGGGTTTGAACTTGTAGGCGCCATGGCTGGTGCCGATGGCGATGGCCAGGGAGTCGCAGCCGGTGCGGGTGACGAAATCATAGACCTGGTCGGGATTGGTATAGGACGCGTCCTCAGCCGAGACATTGACGGCATCTTCGATACCTGCCAGGCGGCCCAGTTCCGCCTCGACGACAACGCCATGGGCATGGGCGTACTCGACGACTCTTTTGGTCTCTTTGACATTATCTTCATAGCTATGATGGGAGCCATCGATCATGACTGAAGTGAAGCCGCCATCGATACAGCTCTTACAGAGCTCGTAGGTGTCACCATGATCCAGGTGCAGGGCGATCGGCAGATCCGTCTCGATCAGGGCTGCTTCGACCAGTTTGACCAGATAGGTGTGGTTGGCATACTTCCTGGCGCCGGAGGATACCTGAAGGATCAGGGGGGCCTTCATCTCTTTGGCAGCTTCCGTGATGCCCTGGACGATCTCCATGTTGTTGACGTTGAAAGCGCCGATGGCATATCCGCCTGCATAGGCTTTCTGGAACATTTCCTTGGTAGTGACTAGTGGCATAAAGCTCAACTCCTTTAATGATTGTCTGACCAATATTCTTAGCCTGTCTGTCGCACAGGTATCACAGGACGATTCGTCGTGGTTACGTACCCATACACAATTATTCTATGATTGATTAGCTTCTGCGTCAATGTTTTTTGCCGGATAACCGGATCATATCAGTTGGGCGAAATGCAAGATAATATGTCGCTTGTTTTAGGCGGCTTGATATAGGATCCTGCCTGTCCGCCTTATTTCATCGAGAAATCCACTCGGATCATCTGCTGATTCCAACAGCACCGGTTCAATGCGATCATCGATATCCCTGCGAATCTTATATAACAAAAAAATCTGATCAAGATAGTCGCCGCTTATCTGATCTACGATGATTGCTATATCGATATCACTATCTTCTCTTGCAGTCCCTTTAGCATAAGACCCATACAGAACAACCATTCGGGGTACGCAATGTTTTTTGACGGCTTCAATGTATCGATCCAATATTTCATTTATTTCATTTTGATCCATTCAACTAATACCTCCGTTTTCGCATCACCTTCATTCAATTTGCTATATAAAGTATAACAGACGTTTGTATATTTTAACATCAACAACTTTTCTTGTTACGATACTGGTTATGCTCAATCGATTCATAAGCCTGGTCTGCCATGTAGGAACTGCGCACCAGCGGTCCCGATGCGACCGAACGAAAACCCAGTTCGCGTGCGATCCGGGCATACCGGTCAAATTGTGCAGGCTCGATGTAAGCGACGACCGGCGCATGTTGCCGCGATGGTGCCAGATACTGGCCGATGGTGATCATGTCGCAATCAGCATTTCTCAAATTGCGAAGCACAGCTATGATCTCTTCTTCTGTCTCACCGAGTCCAACCATGAGGCCGGACTTGGTCGTAATGGACGGAGCAAGCCGGCGAACCTGCGCCAGCAGCTCGAGCGACCGCTCGTAGCGTGCGCCGGGCCGGATGTCGGGGTACAGGCGCGGGATTGTCTCCACATTGTGGTTGATAATCTCCGGCGCCGCATCGGCTATCTTTTTTAATGCCGACCAGTTGCCGGCCAGGTCCGGAATCAAAACCTCGATCACAGGCGCGTGATCTGTAAGGTGGCTGCGGATGGCCTGGATTACCTGGACATAATGGCCTGCACCGCCATCGGGCAGGTCATCGCGTGTGACCGATGTGATGACGACATGGCGCAGTTCGAGCCTGGCGCAGGCTTCCGCAAGGTGTTCCGGCTCCTCGGGGTCAGGCGGCTGGGGGCAGCCTTTCGTGACACTGCAGAAACGGCAGTTACGCGTGCACTGG
>JAWSUP010000565.1:0-2047 GCA_033549405.1 Bacillota bacterium
GTCCGAAGGCAAGGACCTGATCCGCTTTTTCTGTAAGCCCTGCAGTCCCACCGTTGCAAACGGCGGCCGTACGCGTAATCTGCCAAGCCACGATCCTGAGCGGTGGACCGCCTTCAAGGCGTATAACCGGCGCGATGTGGAGACCGAACTGGCGATCCAGGCCAAGCTGGCCAAGTTTCCCCTACCCGACAGCCTATGGCGCGAGTATCACCAGGACCAGGAGATTGACGACCGTGGTGTGGCGCTAGATATGGCACTCGTGACCCAGGCCATCGCCGCCGATCAGCGATCGCGTACCGAACTGGGCCTGCAGATGCAGGCGCTGACGGAACTCGAGAATCCCAACTCGATTCTGCAGATGAAGAAGTGGCTGTCCGACAACGGCCTGGATACGGAATCGCTCGGAAAAAAGGCCATTGCGGACCTGCTGAAAACGGCACCGGAACCGCTCGGTCGGGTGCTAGCGCTGCGCCAGCAACTGGCCAAGTCATCCGTCAGGAAATACCAGGCGATGGCGCATGCCGTCTGCCAGGATGGCCGGGCGCGTGGGACGATCCAATTTTATGGAGCTAACCGCACCGGCAGGTACTCGGGGCGCCTTATACAAATTCAGAATCTGCCCAAGAACAACTTACCGAATTTAGAGCAGGCACGTGAGTTATTGCACTCCGGGAACTATGAAGCGCTGGAACTGCTCTACGACTCCATACCGGATGTGCTGTCCGATCTGATCCGCACCGCCTTTATACCGAAACCCGGCTGCCGGTTTATCGTCGCCGACTTTGCCGCGATCGAGGCCCGGGTTATTGCCTGGCTGGCGGGTGAGCAGTGGAAACTCGATATCTTCGCCGGAGACGGGAAAATCTACGAGGCGACAGCGGCACGCATGTTCCAAGTCCCCATACAGTCCGTGACAAAGGGGAGCCTCTTGCGGCAAAAAGCAAAGCAAGCCGAACTGGCTTGTGGTTACGGCGGGTCAGTTGGCGCGCTGAAAGCCATGGGTGCCTTGGACATGGGGCTTACCGAAGACGAACTGCAACCCCTGGTCAATGCTTGGCGTGCCGCCAACCCCAATATCGTCCGGCTCTGGTGGGCGTTTGACAAGGCAGTGCTTACCGCTGTCAGGGATCGGACCGTGACAGAAACGCACGGCATCCGGTTTACCTGCCAGAGCGGCATGCTGTTCATGACACTCCCGTCCGGCAGGCGGCTCTGCTATGTCAAGCCACGCATCGAAAAAAACACGTTCGGATCGGACTGCATCACGTATGAAGGCATCGGCAGCACCAAAAAATGGGAACGGATCGACAGTTATGGTCCAAAATTTGTCGAAAACATTGTCCAGGGGATCAGCCGCGACATCCTTTGCCATGCCATGCAGTCGCTGCGGGACACAGCCATCGTGATGCATATCCATGACGAACTGGTCATTGAGGCAGAGCCGCAGCTGTCTGTGGCAGATGTCTGCCGACGTATGGCCAAGACACCGCCCTGGGCGCCAGGCCTTGTTCTTCGCGTAGATGGATTTGAGGCTGATTTCTATCGGAAAAACTAACCAGACAATTATTAAAATTACAACATTCACCCATAAACATCATTTAGCAAAGCTAAAAAAGGAGAATCCCATGGAACAACAAAACAATCATCTGCCGCCGGCATATCCGGCAGCAAACGCAACCCGACGGAGCGTGTTCATCTGCTCGCCGTTTGCGGGTGACATCGATAACAACACGCGTCGAGCGATCCGGTATACGCGGTTCGCGATTACGAACGGCTTTGTACCCTTCACTCCGCACCTGCTCTACCCGCAAGTGCTGGATGAGCATGACCCGTGCGAACGCGAGCTGGGATTGCACCTGGGCCTGTGCTGGCTCGACAGGTGTGACGAGATTTGGGTTTTTGGCAGCCGGATTACCACCGGTATGGAACGCGAACTGATCAAGGCGAAACGGCTGAACATGCGCGTGCGCTGGTTCACCGAAGTCTGTACGGAAATAACTGATTAATGAATGGAGGATGACCCATGAACAACAAAATGACCAGCCAG
>JAWSUP010000566.1:0-2040 GCA_033549405.1 Bacillota bacterium
AAAACGAATACTGCTTTATCGTCGATCCGCTCGATGGAACAAAGGAGTTTATTCAGCGCAACGGTCAGTTCACGGTCAATATTGCCCTGGTCTGCCGGCAAAGACCGGTCATGGGCGTCATCTACGTGCCGGTCAGCGACCAGCTTTATTTCGCCGGCCGGGGTATTGGCGCCTGGAAAGAAAAGACCGGCAGCGGTCTGGCTGCGCGACTGAAGGTCTCCGACAGGATCGACCATCTGGTCGTGGCCGGCAGCCGGTCGCACGCTTCTTTGCAGGAAGCGGATCTGATGGACAGGCATAGTCACCTGATCGCGGAGACGATCACTGCCGGCAGCTCATTAAAGGGCTGTATGGTGGCCGAGGGAAAGGCGGACGTTTATTACCGCTTTGGCCTGACTTGCGAGTGGGATACAGCAGCCATGCAGTGCCTGGCGGAAGAAGCCGGCGGCATCTTCCGGCAGATGGATGGTTCAGAAATGCTCTATAACCGTGAAAACAGCCTGAATGAAAAGGGTTTCTACATCGTCAACAGAGCAGAAAACATCTGGGTCTGATGGCGTTTTCAAACATAAATAGCGCAATGGCTATCCTGCAGGATTGACCAGGCAAGAAAAGGAGATATCAGACGTGAAAGAACTGACACATCTCGATCAGCTTGAAGCTGAAGCGATTTATATTATCCGCGAAGTGGCTGCCGAGTGCGAAAAACCGGTCATGCTCTACAGTATCGGCAAAGACAGCTCAGTGATGCTGCACCTGGCCATGAAGGCATTTTACCCGGAAAAACCGCCCTTTCCCTTCATGCACATCGATACAACCTGGAAATTTAAAGAAATGATCACATTCCGCGACCGGAAAGCGCAAGAGCTGGGCATCGAACTGATCGTGTACACAAATAAGGAAGGGATCCGGCAGGGGATCAACCCGTTTGACCATGGGTCCGCCTATACCGACATCATGAAAACAGATGCCCTGAAAGCCGGTCTTGACAAATATGGATTTACGGCTGCCTTCGGCGGCGGACGCCGGGATGAGGAAAAGTCGCGGGCAAAAGAACGGATTTTCTCGTTTCGCAGCAGCACCCATGCCTGGGATCCGAAAAACCAGCGGCCGGAGCTGTGGAAGCTCTACAATACACGGTTGAACAAAGGTGAAAGCATGCGCGTCTTCCCTATCTCCAACTGGACAGAAAAGGACATTTGGCAGTATATCCGCAGGGAGAAGATCGAGATCGTGCCGCTTTACTTTGCTAAAGAAAGAAAGGTGGTTTACCGGGACGGCAACATCATCATGGTTGATGATGACAGAATGAAGCTCTTGCCGGGCGAACAGGTGGTCCGCAAAAAAGTCCGTTTCCGGACCCTTGGCTGTTATCCGCTGACCGGCGGTGTTGAGTCGCAGGCAGATACCCTGGATGCGATCATCAGCGAAACGTTGGGCGCCATCACCTCGGAAAGAACCAGCCGGGTCATCGACCATGAGGCGACAGCCAGCATGGAAAGACGCAAGCGGGAGGGTTATTTTTAATGAAGAGCCTCATGAAATTCATCACCTGCGGCAGTGTCGATGATGGTAAATCAACACTGATCGGCCATATGCTCTACGACGCCAAGCTGCTTTTTTCCGATCAGGAAAAGTCGCTGCAGCTGGACAGCAAGATTGGCAGCCGCGAAGGCAACATCGACTATTCACTTTTACTGGACGGGCTGATGGCCGAACGGGAACAAGGCATCACGATCGATGTCGCCTACCGGTATTTCACGACTGCACAGCGTTCATTTATCGTGGCCGATACACCCGGACATGAACAATATACACGCAACATGGCCGTCGGCGCATCCTTTGCCGACCTTGCGATCATTCTGGTCGATGCGACCCAGGGTGTCCTGATCCAGACGAAGCGTCACGCCAGGATATGTTCGCTGATGGGTATCCGCCATTTCGTGCTCGCGGTCAACAAGATGGATCTGATTCATTTTGACCGGCACCGCTACACGGCGATCGAAGAGGAATTTCGCAGTTTCACCGCCAACTATGATC
>JAWSUP010000567.1:0-2031 GCA_033549405.1 Bacillota bacterium
CGCTCCAGAAAATAGCGGTCATGGGTCACCATCAGGAGTGCGCCTGTATACTGTGTCAGGTATTGTTCCAGCCAGGCAACTGCAGCAGGATCGATATGGTTGGTCGGTTCATCCAGGATCAGGAGATCAGCCGGATTGGCCAGTGCTGCGGCCAGCGCCACACGTTTTTTCTGCCCTCCGGATAAATCGGCGACCGGCTGGAAATACTCATAGATGCCAAGTCTGGTTAAGATGGTCTTGACATCGCTGTCCTGATTCCAGGCATTGGCGGCATCCATCTGCTCCGACAGGCGAATCAATGCCTGCTGCAAGGACGGGTTTTCCGGTTGTTCATGCAATCGGGCTGACGCTGTTTCGTAGTCGCGGATCAGCTGCATGACAGGTGACTGGCCATGCAGGACAGCCTGCAGGACTGTAGCGCCCTCAGGAAATTCGGGCTGCTGGGGCAGGTACTCGATCCGCAGGCCGCGCGACTTCAGCAGTTGCCCTTCGTCTGCCTGCTCCAGACCGGCAATCAGTTTCAGCAAGGTTGTTTTACCAGTGCCATTGATGCCAATCACACCGATTTTATCGCCACTGTGGATACTGAACCGAACATCCTGCAGAACTTTACGATCTGCATATGATTTGCTGATGCCTTCTGCTGTCACCAAAACCATGAATCATCCTCCGCACCGGACGCCATCGGTCCGGTGCGCTTATTATACAGTACGGTTCTGCTACTTGACCAGAAATTGCCCCATCATACCATTGTCTTCGTGTTCCAGGATGTGACAGTGATACATAAAAAGGCCAGTCCGGGTAAATCGGACCTTAATGACAACAACTTCGCCGACAGCCACATAGACCGTATCTTTATATCCTTGTTCTTCTGCCGACGGTTTGCGGCCATCGCGCGACACAATCTGGAACTGGGTTCCGTGAACGTGGAAAGGGTGCCCGCCGGCCTGCATCATGCCACCCAGATTGCGGATTGTCCACAGTTCGGTTTCATTGAGCGTGACTTCCTCATCAACCCGATCCATGTCAAAATACTTGCCGTTGATGGTTCCGCTGATGCCCATGCTCTCCAGGTCAAACTGGCGCGTTTTCACGTCAGGACCGACCGGGATATCTTCAATGGCAGCAAGCACTTCTGGGATATCTTCTGAAGACACAACAGTCTCCGACACAGCAAATGCCAACAAAGTCTTCTGGTTCTGCACCAGAGCCTGCGTCCGCTTATTATCACCGGCGAAATCGATGATGATTTCTGCCCTTTCGCCAGGTGATAAGAAGAGCTCTTTCCTGCTGACAGGAGCCGGTAAAAAGCCTCCGTCCGAAGCAATCTGCAAAAATGAACTGCCATCGTCAAGTGTCAGAAAGAAATTCTGTGCATTCGAACCGTTGAGGACGCGCAGGCGGATCTTCTCGCGGTTAACCGGGAGAAACGGATTGACGGTGCCGTTGACCAGTATTGTCTGTCCCGGGACAATGCCCATCATTGTCGTCTGATAACTGAAACTGCCATCCTGGTTGAAGTTGCGATCCTGGATGATGAGGGGAATGTCATTAACGCCATATTCACCGGGCAAATCGAGTTTATCTGAAACCGCATCATCGATGTAGATCAGGCCGGCAAGGCCGGCATAGACCTGATTGGCCGTTGACCAGGTAAAATGCGGATGATACCACAAGGTTGCGGCCGGTTGGTCAACAGTAAATTCCGGTTGCCAGCTTTCACCGGGCTGGATGTCCTGATGCGGACCGCCGTCATGATGGCCATCCACCACGAGGCCATGCCAATGAACGGTTGTCGGTTCGGCCAGCTGATTGACGACATTTATGTATACTTGCTGGCCTCGCCTGATCCGGATAACTGGGCCCAAGAAACTTCCGTTGTATCCTGTCGTGGCTGTTTGCTGATCCAGATAAAAAGATGTCTTTCCTTCCTGAGCCGTCAAGGTAAACGCCGCAATGTCCGGATCAGGATTCTGATCCTCAAGCAGAGGCGGAATCTGCAGGCGATTGCCGGTTAAGTCATTGTCATCC
>JAWSUP010000568.1:0-2021 GCA_033549405.1 Bacillota bacterium
CTGTCAACATCGATACCACAGATATCGGCCTGAAACTGCATCATCACATTGCTGACACTGGCACCGCCGTCAACGCGCAGGACAGGTATCGGGCAACAGGCGTCCGCCTGCATGCACTCCAACACATCGAGGCTCTGGTGCGCAATCGACTCTAAAACGGCGCGGGCGATCTGCTCACGGCCGCTGCCCCGTGTCAGCCCGGCCAGCATGCCCCGGGCTTTCATATCCCAGTGCGGTGCGCCCAATCCCGTGAAAGCCGGCACAAATGTCACACCGCCACTGTCAGGAACCGACTCGGCCAGCCGATCGCACTCAGGGGAATTCCGGATGATGCCCAGACTATCGCGCAGCCACTGAATGGCAGACCCGGCATTAAAGACGCTGCCCTCAAGCGCATATTCCATGCCGTGACCGAGATCCCAGGCGACTGTCGTCAGCAAACCATGGCCGGAGCGAACAGGTTTTCTGCCAGTATGCATCAACAGAAAGCAACCCGTGCCATATGTGCTCTTCGTCATGCCCGGTTCAAGGCAGGCCTGGCCAAACAAGGCGGCTTGCTGATCGCCAGCGACACCGCAAAGCGGCAGATCTCCGGGAAGAATGACCGGATCAAGCCGTCCAATGATGCCAGACGAGGCTACGATCTCAGGCAACATGGCGCGGGGAATCGAAAACTCCCTGAGCAGCAAATCATCCCAGTCACCTGTCTTAAGATTCATCAGCATGGTGCGAGAAGCATTGGTGACATCAGTGACATGCCGTCTTCGGCCAGATAAATGCCAGATCAGCCAGCTGTCGATGGTACCGGCGAGCACCTCGCCGCATTCTGCCCGGCGGCGCAGTCCCGGCAGCTCATCCAGGAGCCACATCAGTTTAGTCGCAGAAAAATAGGCGTCAACCACAAGTCCGGTACGCGTACGGATCTCGGATTCCAACCCCGCCTCTTTGATACGATCGCAGATCTCAGCAGTCCGGCGGCATTGCCAGACGATGGCTGGATAGACCGGTCTGCCGGTTGACTTATCCCAGACAACCAGTGTCTCGCGCTGGTTGGTCAGGCCAATGCCGGCGATATGACGCGGATCGATCGATGCCTTGGCAATGGTATCCTGAACGACAGAGATCTGGACCTTGAGTATCTCCTCAGGATCATGCTCAACCCAACCGGGCTGCGGATAGAACTGACGGAACGCCTGTTGTGTCGTACTGACAATCTGTCCCTGATCATCAAAGAGGATCGCCCGGCAACTGGTGGTTCCTTCATCAAGTGCAAGCAGGTATGCTGTCATTCATTTCAATCCTTTCAATCAGCTGATGTTATCATAAGCGATTATATCACAGCAGCCTTCTGGCCATGCAGTGTGGTTACCAAAAATTCCGGTTGTATTTTCACACAAAAATACAACCGGAATTATCGATTCTTCCACCAAATCGAATTGACAAACACTAGCACTTCAACATGAGGGCTGAAGACAAGAAACGGCTCATCCGTCCTCTTGTTGTTCCTCTTGCTGTTCCATTTGCTGCTCCTCAGCAGCCAGCCTCTCAGCCTGCGCTTCGGCAGCCTCCAGGGCTTCATAGTATTTCTGCATAACCTCGCCGGACAGCTTTTCACGGAATTCTGAGTTGATCGGATGCACGATATCCTTAAACTCACCGTCCTGTGTTTTGCGACTGGGCATGGCTATGAAAAAACCATTGTTTCCCTCGATAACCTTGATATCGTGCACAACAAACGAGTGATCAAAGGTAACCGAGACAATAGCCTTCATCTTTCCTTCGCTTCCCATCTTCCGGATTGTGATGCTGGTGATCTCCATGTTGTTTCCTCCACTCTTTTAACGTTATGTCAGGTATGGGTCGAACAGAAACTGTTTTTACGTATAACTTACACAATCAATTATAGCACCGATCTCTTTTTGTTTCATCAATTTATGTCAATCTTTTAAACAATTCCGCTCAAAAAAGTTACAGGTCAGAGGTAGATTGCGAAAATAAAGGTTCAATAAACCCGTCCAAAA
>JAWSUP010000569.1:0-2001 GCA_033549405.1 Bacillota bacterium
CCGGCCGGCGCAAAATCGCCTGGGCCTGGGCCAACATGCCCGTCCTGCAGAGCATGGCGGCAGAGCTGGCCCGGGATAAGCCCCTGACGGGTCTAAGAATTGCCATCAGCGTCCATGTCGAAGCCAAAACCGCTTGCCTGGCCCGTACCCTGGCTGCCGGCGGCGCCCAGGTCGCTCTGACCGGCTGCAATCCGCTCTCGACTCAGGATGATGTAGCCGCAGCCCTGGCGGCTGACGGACTTGCCGTCTATTGCCGGCATGGTGTCGATGCGGCAGACTATCGCCGCCACCTGCTTATGGCCCTCTCAATCCGCCCGCACATCGTGATCGACGACGGCGGAGATCTGGCCCAGCTTTTACATGGCATCGCCAGGGAAGAAGCCACAGATCTGATCGGCGGCTGTGAGGAAACGACAACCGGTATCCAGCGGCTGAGGATTCTTGAAAAAGAAGGGCGACTTCTGTATCCGGTCATCGCCATCAACGACGCGCGCTGCAAACACCTCTTTGACAACCGCTTCGGCACCGGCCAGTCAGTCTGGACGGCTATTATGGCGACGACCAATCTGATTGTCGCCGGCAAATCAGTCGTCATCGCCGGCTACGGCATGTGCGGCAAGGGCGTCGCGTTGCGGGCCAGGGGACTGGGCGCACGGGTCATCGTGACAGAGATAGACCCGGTTAAAGCATGCGAAGCCATTATGGAAGGCCACGACGTACTGCCGATGAACGAGGCCGCTGCTCTGGGAGACCTGTTTATCACAGTGACCGGATGTCGCGATGTCATAACATCGGAACATATTTCGGCCATGAAAAATGGCGCCATCCTCTGTAATGCCGGCCATTTCGATGTCGAGATCAACATGGTCCAGATTGCAGCCATGGCCGTCAGGTCTGAAGAGGTCCGCACCAACATCACCGCTTATGAAATGCCGGACGGCAGGCGCATCCATGTCCTTGCTGAAGGACGCCTGGTCAATCTGGCATCCGGCGATGGCCATCCGGCCGAAATCATGGACATGAGTTTTTCCTTGCAGACAGCCGGCGTGCTTTATCTGGCCGATCAAGGCAGAACACTCAAGCCTGGCGTACATCCGCTGCCGGCAGCGCTGGACGACCAGGTCGCCCAACGCCTGCTCGAACACCTGCAGAAAGAAATTGACAGCCTGACACCGGAACAGGAAAATTATCTGAATCACTGGCAGCTGGACTGACACTGTCAAACCGCAGCTGCATGGCTGCTATGAGCAGTCCCAACCCCTGAGGAGGTGCCTTTGTGAGCGAATCAGTCCTGTATGGCGATATCACGGTTGTCAGACCAGATCGTGAAAACAGGCTGACGGTCACACCTCATGCCTGGGTCGCGGTCAAGGATGGCCGCATCGCCTGTGTTTCAACTATGGAATCTGAAGCCAGATTGGTGCTTGAAGGCCGGCAATACACGCTTTACCGGGGCGACAGCCGCATCCTGTTGCCGGCATTTGCCAACACCCACAACCATATGGCGATGACCCTGCTGCGCAATTCGGCTGACGATCTCGAACTGCAGCGCTGGCTGTTCGACGTGATTTTTCCGCGGGAAGAACGTCTCAACGCCGGAATCGTCGCCGCGGGCAGCCGTCTGGCAATGGCGGAGATGATCCGCAGCGGCACAGGCGCATCAGCTGATATGTATTATTTCCATGAAGAGACAGTACAGGCTGCTCTGGAAGCCGGATTTCGCCTCAATTTCTCGGTCGACGTCAAGCGACCCGATCCGACAGGCGCACCCATGCCGGACAGCCGCATTCTCGAAGATCAGCTCCGCCGCTATGCCCGGGATCCGTCGGGCCTTTTGCGAGTGTCCATGCTGGTGCACTCGGTCTATCTCTATGCGGAGGAACTGTATCCACAACTGGCCGACATGGCGGAAGCGCTGGACTGCTCCGTGCAAGTCCATATTGCGGAAACAGAAAAGGAAGTCCAGGAATGCCTGGCGCGTTACGGCCGGTCTGCGGCCGT
>JAWSUP010000570.1:0-2000 GCA_033549405.1 Bacillota bacterium
GCCTGGACGGCAAGGTCATCGGCATCGACCGGTTTGGCGCATCTGCTCCGGCTGGCACCTTATTTGAGCAGTTCGGATTTACTGTCGATCGCGTTGTCGCCGAAGCCAGGAGCCTGCTGGGGCGCTGATGGTTATAAGGGCATATTAAAAATCTTGCCCTTGGGGATGCTGTTTATGCAGGGCGTTGCTGTGCCCCGTCATTTTCGTCCTCATATTTAGACACAATCGGCAAATACATGCTGGATTATGAAATATGCTAAATATTTGCTTGCATTGTGATCACAATATGCTATACTGACAAGCGATAGTCATGATGATGAAACAAGGGTGTTTCGTTGCCTGCGGGGAACGTGACACCTTTTTTTCGTGTTGATGGACTATCATGTTGATCGAGGAGCAGGCAAAAGAACCGGCCAGATCGAAAGGGGCGTTACTTATGATTGAAATTAAAGAAAAAGCGGTCAATCTCAGTGAGATTTTCGGCATCAATGTATTTAATGACAGTATTATGCGGCAATCATTGCCCAAACCGACCTACAAATCGTTGCGTAAAACGATTGAAGAAGGCATTCCACTTGATTCCCAGGTCGCTGAAGTCGTCGCAGCTGCCATGAAAGACTGGGCCATATCCAAGGGCGCCACTCATTATACCCACTGGTTCCAGCCAATGACCGGCGTAACCGCAGAAAAACATGATTCCTTCATCTCGCCAACCGCCGACGGCACGGTGATCATGGAGTTTTCCGGCCGGGAACTGATCAAGGGTGAGCCCGACGCATCATCCTTTCCTTCAGGCGGGCTGCGCACAACCTTTGAAGCCAGAGGTTATACCGCCTGGGACTGCACTTCTCCGGCATTCGTCAAAGATAACGCGCTGTATATACCCACCGCATTTTGTTCATATACAGGCGAGGCACTGGATAAGAAGACACCGCTTTTACGTTCCATGGACGCCCTGAACAAACAGGCCTTGCGCATCCTGAAGCTGCTCGGTAATACGACAACCTCGCATGTCACCACGACGGTCGGTCCGGAACAGGAATACTTCCTGATCGACAAACATTATTTTGATCTGCGTAAGGATCTGATCCTGACCGGCCGCACCTTGTTCGGCGCCCGTCCACCCAAAGGCCAGGATCTTGAAGACCACTATTTCGGTCAGCTGAAAGACCGCATCGCAGCATACATGTCAGATCTTGATTCTGAACTCTGGAAGATGGGCGTGTCGGCCAAGACAAAACACAATGAAGTGGCCCCTGCGCAGCATGAGCTGGCGCCGATTTTCAACACCTGCAACATCGCGAACGATCACAACCAGCTGACCATGGAGACAATGAAAAAAGTCGCTTTGCGCCATGGCCTGGTCTGCCTGCTCCACGAAAAGCCTTTTGCGGGTGTTAATGGATCAGGTAAACATAACAACTGGTCGATGAGTACCGACGACGGACAGAACCTGCTCGATCCGGGCAGCACACCGCATGAGAACCAGCAATTCCTTCTGTTCCTCAGCGCGATCATCAAATCTATCGACCAGTATGCCGATTTGCTGCGCGTGGCAGCCGCCAGTCCAGGCAATGACCATCGTCTCGGCGCCAATGAAGCGCCGCCGGCGATCATCTCTATCTTTCTGGGTGCTCAGCTGACTGACATCCTTGAACAGCTCCAAAATGGCGGCGCCAAATCCTGTAAATCCTGCGATACTCTCAACCTTGGCACCACGAACCTGCCCAGTTTGTTCAAGGACAGTACCGACCGCAACCGAACCTCTCCTTTTGCCTTCACTGGCAACAAATTCGAGTTCCGCATGGTCGGATCTTCCCAGACGATTGCCCAAAGCAACTTCACGCTCAATACAATTGTCGCTGAGGTCCTGGGACAGTTTGCCGACAGGCTGGAGAAAGCAGATGATCCAGCATCTGAGATCAACGTCCTGATCCGGGATACCGTTTGCAAGCACCAGCGCATTATCTTCAATGGCAACAACTACACCCAGGAGTGGG
>JAWSUP010000571.1:0-1988 GCA_033549405.1 Bacillota bacterium
GACGAAATCCCGTTTGCGGAAACCTACTGCGGCGAAGGAACCTGGCGCAAGCTGGGTAATCCGGCTATGCCGATGTACCTTTCCTGCGCAGGCTCGCCCGACTGGCAGGAAAAAATGATCGATTCAGCCAGGTATTGCCTGGATCTCGGCGCTGACGGTGTCCTTTACGATATCGGCGGCATCACCCCTTACTTCTGTTATGACGAAGATCATGCGCACGCCAAACCGAGCCATTCCTGCAGCGAAAAAGCGCGCCGTTATGGCGAACTGCACGATTATATCCGCTCCCGCGGCGATGACAAAGTCATCATGATGGAACACAACATCGATGTTTTTGCCCAGCACATGGATCTTTCCCAGGGCGGAACGACCAGACCCGGTCCGATGGAACTGATCGAACTATACCGCTACACTTTCCCGGAACTGATCATGACCAACCGCAACGTTGCCCACGATGAAGTTAATTACCGCGAGAATGCCAATTACAGCTTTGTCTATGGTCTGCGTTTCGATATGTCCATCTACCGGTGTTGCGGATCCCTGTCGGATCTACCCAATTATGCTGCTTACCTGAAGGAATTGAACAGTCTGCGCGCCCAGCACCAGGATTTCCTGCTCAAAGGACGCTTCATTGACCAGGAAGGCTTTTGCCTGGATAACACGGCGATCGTCGCCAAAGGCTACAAATCGGAAGACGGCCGCATGGCGGTTGCCCTTTGGAACCAGAGCGATTGCTGCCAGTGCTACACGCTGACCGGCGCTGGTCAGGCCGGTGCGGCGCAAAATGTAAAATGCGGAGAGATAGCACCGAACACTGTCGCTGTCGTGACTCTGGACTGAAACCGCCCGGTATTTCGGGCATATCGAAAACCTGGTGCTGAACAATGTTCACATCAATCTGGACTGAGGAAAAAACCGCACAAGAAAAGCTATGGAGGGGGCAGCGATCGGAATACATCACGGATAGACCGACTCATGAATGTAAAATCCTTGACAATATCACAGTATGACGGTACATTGTTATCACTAGATAGTATGCTATAATGAAAAAAAATAGCAAAATTGTCCGTTTACAGCTCGAGAACAACTGGGGACAGACAAAAGAAAGCAGGATTGATTGAAGATACAGGTTCCTGCCAGATCTGTTGTGAGAGGAGGCACAAGAAATTTTGCAAAGGACCGGTATCAACAAAATGATCGATGAAAACGATTTAAACCAAGAGACACACGAAAGGAGCTACGAAACAAGATGAAGAAAACAGGAATTAAGCTACTTGCCTTGCTCGTAATGTCCATGCTGGTCTTGACGGCCTGCACCACGACCCCTACGACGACGACCGGAACAACCGGTGCAACGACGACAGGCACAGGCACAACGACGGCAACGACAACAGGGACGACAGCGGATCCAAATGCATGGCAATCAGACCCGAACCTGAACGAACCAGGAGTTGAGCCGATCTGCAAAGAGACGGTCACATTAACCATCGGTTTGCGTGAAAATGCCAATGTAACAGATTTCACCACAAATGATATGACCAAACTGATCGAAGAACGGGGAAATTTCAAACTTGATTTCCAGTTCTACACGTCAGAAATGGCCACACAGATCAACCTGATCATTGCCGGCGGTGATTTCAAAAATCTACCTGACGTGATCATGCTCCCACCGGGCGATGCCTATGTGTACCAGTGGGGCCAGGCAGGCGCCATCATCCCGCTCAATGACTATTACGAGAACAGTTCCTACCATCTGAAGATGGCTGTAGACAGAACAGGTGTCGACTTCAAGCAGATGGTCACATCTCCTGACGGCAGCTACTACGGCATCCCAACCTACAACCAGTCACTCGGCAACGAGAACCAGGGCAAAATGTGGATCAACCAGCCTTGGCTTGATACACTTGACCTTGAGATCCCGAAAACGACTGAAGACCTGTACAATGTGCTGAAGGCTTTTAAGGAAGATGACCCGAACGGCAACGGCC
>JAWSUP010000572.1:0-1978 GCA_033549405.1 Bacillota bacterium
GGAAACCGGGTTCGGGATCGTTCCAGCGGCACGGCTCCATGATCACCGCTGCCAGTCGGTCTCCGGTGTTATCGATTATTGCCTGGAAAGCTTGTCTGTCATTGTAGCGGAAAGGCAGCGCCGTTTCTCTCAGCTCTGAGGGCACACCGGCCGGTTCCAGTCCGGGCAGCAGATGCCCTCTGAGTGCGTCGTTTTCACCCAGGTTGGCGGCGAGATACCAGTCCTGCCAGCCGTGATACCCGCAAATGGCGATGGCGGAACGCCCGGTCGTCGCCCGGGCAATCCTGACCGCCACCGCTGCCGTCTCACCTCCGGTGCGGGCAAACCGCACCTGTTCAGCCCAGGGATGAATGCTGCAGAGCAGTTCGGCCAGCTCCACTTCCTCCGGTGCGTTGAGCGTACACATGCTCCCCAGATCGATCCTTCTTTTTACGGCCGCGTTGACATCGGGATCGCTAAAACCAAGCAAACACGAACCAATGCCATTGGTAGACATGTCATAGTAGTGATTTCCGTCGAGATCCCAGACTTCACAGCCGGCGGCTTTGCTGTAATAGGCAGGCCACAGCTCAGGCGCCATCATCTCAGGCCTTTTACTCAGGAGCTGCGTCCCTCCAGGGATAATCGCTTTTGCCCTTCTATACGTTTCCTGGGTTAAATTTCTTGCTGCATCGGACATCACAAGTCACCTCTCATTCGTTTCGTTATCGTCACGTTTATTGTAAAACCGTCTCACTATGGCTACAATCGAAGAATGAACCATTTTTGCAATATTGATGCTTCATTTTCTGAAGTTTTTCTTGCCAGGATTGTTGCAACGGCAGGTGTGCACCGGGCATGATAAGGAAAATGCAGCAAAAGGATGATCAGGATGGATACGACAGAGAAGCGCAGTACAGAGCAAGTCTTCAAAACCTGTGTCGGGCCGATCGCCTTCAGTATATACCTGGACGCGTCCATAAATGTCAGCAACACCGAGCAGCATAACGAACGGCATCAGCATGCGGCATACGAGTTGCAAATCAACGAAGAAGGGACAGGCATCATTCAGTTGGATGACGCCGAACACGCGTTTGCCGCAAACAGCTTTTTCGTGATCAAACCCGGTGTTTATCACCGCATCATCGGAACGCCGGCCAATCCGATGAAAAGGTACTGCTTCAGATTTGCCTATGACATTGACGAGAAACGCTGTGCCGGTCACTCCGGCGATGAGATCAGAACCTTCGTCTATACGCTTGCGAACACCCGGTTTTTCTGTTCTCCCAACAGCCGGCAGATTCAGAACCAGTTTCACGAAATTTGCACGGAGCTTTCACAGCAAAAGATCGGGTATTATTCGAAAATTCAACACCTGTTTTCTTTACTACTGATCGATGTGCTTCGGGAAATCGTCAAGAACAGCCAGCCCGGGTACAGAGCCAGAAGTCCGGGCGTTGATGTGGAAGACCGAAACAGCGTGATCGAGCGGTTTTTTGACTTCAATTACCGATACAAGGCCAGATCCGGCGACTTGTGCCGCCTGATCAATATCAGCAAAAGCCAGCTGAACCGGATCATCAAAGACAAATATGGCATGACATATAAACAAAAGCATGTGGAGGCACAGATTGAACATGCCAAGGACATGCTGCTGCATACGGACTGGTCCGTCACCAGAATTTCCGAAGAAATCGGCTACACATCCGTTTCCGGCTTTTCCACCTTTTTCAACCATGTTGTCGGCATGAGTCCCAGGGCATTCAGGCAGCAGCATTGATGCCTGCAGCAAAAGGAATGCTTTTGCGCATCATACGCCTTATTTTTCATATTTATGTGATCTGGGACACACAATGCCAAATAATTATGTGATTCTGGTTGATTGATTCTTCTGCTTCTGCTATTATAATAATGTGATACTGATCACATTATTCTATATAATTATGTGAGGCGATTTGTTTTATGGAACGACTTATCCTGAGCCGGTTGCTTGAATGGA
>JAWSUP010000573.1:0-1954 GCA_033549405.1 Bacillota bacterium
ACTCAAGGACCCGAAAAGGCCGACAGGATCTTTTATTTTCCTCGGCACGACCGGTGTCGGCAAAACCGAGCTGGCCAGAGCCCTTGCCGAAGTCATGTTCGGTGATGAGAATGCGATGATCCGTGTCGACATGTCAGAATTCATGGAGAAATTCGATGTATCCAAGCTGATCGGATCACCTCCCGGTTATGTCGGTTATGAGGAAGGCGGCCAGCTGACCGAAAAGGTCAGACGCAGGCCATATGCAGTCATCTTGTTTGATGAAATCGAAAAAGCGCATCCGGATGTTTTTAACGCATTACTCCAGATCCTGGAGGATGGCCGGTTGACGGATGGTCAGGGAAGAACCGTCAATTTCCGCAATACCATCATCATTATGACCTCGAATATCGGCGCCCGTCTTCTGACCACATCGGCCGGACGCAGAATCGGATTTGCAGGCGGCAGCGCAGCCAGACAAGAAGAAGAAAATCTGTATGGTGGTAAAAGCTACCAGGAAGCCCGCCAGATGGTCATGGATGAACTGAAGAAGACATTCAATCCTGAATTCATCAACCGGGTCGATGAGATCGTGTTTTTCCGGATGCTGGACCGCCAGGCGATCCTGCGAATCGTCGATATCATGCTGACCTCGCTGTATAAACGTGTCAGCGACCTTGGCATGACACTCGAAGTATCGCAGACGGCAAAGGAATGGTTGGCCGAAAAAGGCTATGATCCGGTATATGGTGCCCGTCCGCTGCGGCGTCTGATTCAAGCTCAGGTCGAGGATCGCTTTTCTGAGGCGATGCTTGATGAGACGATCAAATCCGGTGACATCGCCTGGCTTGATGTAATCGACGGTACCCTGGCGGTCCGCCGCAAAGCAAGTCAGAACGAATCTGCATCCAGTGATACCAAATCGGATCGAGTTCCAGTTGCCGGTGATACCGAACCGGACAAGGATCAGTTTGCAGAGGATCAGAAAACGACAGAATAATCCAACAGAACATTGAGAACGGGCAAAGCCAGATTCAAAAGCAGTGCCAGAATGCTTGTATCAATGAGCAAGACAAAGGAAACCAGAATAAAGCACCGATTGTCATCAAAGCTTGTGAGCCGGCGCATGACCAGATACTGGGCTATGGCTGACACGCCAAAACCGGCCACAAGCATCATGAATGCACTGAATACTGAACCCGGCAAAACCAGAAGTGAAGCGACCAGGAAAAGAGCCATAAAGAGGCAGGCGGGGCTCAGGCTGATCAAAAGGCGGACGAAGCTGACAGCTGTTCTAAAAACGGCTCGCAGTGCAAGATGATAGGTCAGTACAAGCAGCAGGGCGACAACCAGACCCATGCCAAAGCCCTGGATAAAGAGAAACCAGTAACTCTGAGCGGCAGATCCGGCTGATGCAGTAGCCGAATTCAGAGACAGAATCATCTGAAGTTGCGGCTGACGGATTCCGATGACGAGGAAAAGGCCGCCTGACAGACCAAGCAGCGCCAGTAACGTCAGGGATAAAAGGACGCTTCCCTCGCGGTCTGCCTGTTCAATGGCGTCTACAGGACGGGTCATGAAGGTGCGCATCTGTTGCCAAACCTGGCTTTTGGTCATGCGGTCAAGGCGGAAAGACTGATATTGACGCTGCTTTGAGGTTTTTTTCTGAGTTGGCTGCACATACGGACGCGGTCCCTGGCTTTTGCCGGCAAATGGGTTGAAAAAGCGGACCAACCGGTGAAACAGGCTGTTTTGCCGGTTTTTTTCTGGTTTTGTCGCTGTTTTGTGCTGTGACAGATTCGGTTGTTCATGTTGAGAAGCCGTACGGCAACCGCATTTTTCACCGGTCTTCAATTCCCGGCCACAATAAAAGCAAAAACGGGCCATCGGTATGCTTACCTCCACAATGTTTGGTCTATTCCATCATAAACTGAATATGTTATCATTATATGACGAAAAAATTATTTTCAGACCT
>JAWSUP010000574.1:0-1944 GCA_033549405.1 Bacillota bacterium
CCTTTGTCACCCATATCGTGCATTTTTCGCTTTTCCATCCGTATCTTGACATCACCCTGAAACAGCTTGAAAAATAACAAGCGAAGGGACTGTTTAAGGGCAGTAAATGAATAACACAACTGCCCCCTAGATCCCCTTCAGTTCAGCATCCAGCGCGGCGATGGTTTCTTCCGGCACCCGCACGAACGGCGCCCGCATGATCTCGATCAGGCGGCTGCTCTCTTCAGCAAAGGGGATACGCCCCTGGTTGCCGGGGAAGTGCCTGAGGACCGCTGCTTTGGTCTGTGGCTGGGCCATCAGGTCATCGACGCTGCACTGAACCGAGTAGATTTTCCGGTATGGGCGGGTCAGGTCATATGAGAAACGGCAGCTTCCGGGCAGCAGTTCGGCAACGGCTGTTGTGCCGGCCTGTTGCAGTTGGACCGGCCGGACTGCCGCAACGGTCACTGCGCCGGCCTCTGCATCTGGTAAAACCAGGTGCGCCCGGGCGCCAAACGGCACCGTGACTTCCAGGTCCAGACGGTTATCCTGCAGCTTCCAGCCAGAACTGCAGAGGCCGTAGGGCGTTTGCACCTGACCTTTAACCGACGCGAAGCGATAGTCCGGTTTGGGCGCGATGACAGTCCGGGCGAAGCCTGCTCCCGTCTCATCCGGATTGATCCCGACAATCGTGCGATAGATCCATTCGAGAATCGAGCCATATGCGTAATGGTTCAGTGAGTTCATGCCCGTGCTGCTGATCTTGCCGTCGGGCAGCACCGAATTCCAACGCTCCCAGATCGTTGTCGCACCCATCTGGACTTCATAAAGCCAGCTGGGGAAATCGAGGTTGAACAGCAAGTCGCAGGCCAGGTCATGGTGGCCATGCTGCGACAACGCGCGGCACAGGTAGGGCGTTCCGACAAAGCCGGTGTCCAGGTGTCCGCCGTTGGCCCGGATCTTCTCAGCCAGGCTGTCGGCGATCCTGGCTGCGGCCTCGCCTTCGGCCAGGCCCATGTACAGCGCCACGGCGTGGCCGGTCTGGGTGTCGACGCTGAGGCGCCCGCTGGGTGTGAAGTACTCGCGGTGGATCGCCTGGCGGATTTCGTCGGCCAGCTGCCGACAGGCGCGCTCATCTTCCTGCCTGCCCAGGACAGCGGCTGCCCGGGCGACCCGGTCGGCCGACCAGTAATAGTAAGCCGACGCAATATAATAAGGATCGGTGCCACCGTAGACGCCGCCCTTGACCTTGCCGTCCAGCGCCAGCCAGTCCGCAAAATGATAGCCCGATGTCCACCGGTGCGGTCATCTTCGCGGCGGATGTAATCGACCCAGCCCTTCATGCTGGCAAACTGGCGGTTCAGGATCGCCTTGTCGCCGAAATGGACATAGACTTCCCAGGGGATGATCGCAGCAGCATCGCCCCAGGCCGTCGAACCGTGTCCTTCGTAGCCAACGACCGGAACGACATGGGGAACGCTGCCCCCGACTTTGTCCTGTTCATAGGCCAGGTCATGGCAAAACTTGGTGTAGAAGGCATCCGTATCCATGTTGAAGCAGGCCGTGCCGCAGAAGATCTGGGCATCGCCGGTCCAGCCCATGCGCTCGTCGCGCTGCGGACAATCCGTCGGAACGTCCAGGAAATTGCCTTTCTGGCCCCAGCGGACATTGGCGATCAGGCGGTTGACCAGCGGATCGGAAGTCTCGACCGATCCGATTTCCTCCATCGCTGAATGGATGACGCAGCCGGTAAAATCTGCCGGATCCAGGTCGCCCTGCCAGCCTTCAACCTTGACATAGCGGAAGCCGAAGAAGGTGAACTGCGGCCGGACCACAGTCTCCTGGCCGTCCGCGGTATAGTCAAAGCGCGCCGTGGCCTGGCGCAGGTTGTCCCTGTAGAAATTGCCGTCCTGCAGGATCTCGCCGAACTGGAAGGACAGTTTCTGCCCCCGGGCGGCCCTGGTG
>JAWSUP010000575.1:0-1908 GCA_033549405.1 Bacillota bacterium
GGTAGGGAGATGCACAGCTGGTGTACAGAGCATGGTCTTCAACATCATTGAACTGTAACAGCTGCGGTTCTGTCCAGTGGATAAAGTCCTGGGAGGTGAGCACACGGATATCCCGAACCGCCTCATTCAGACCCTTCTCCTCGGAGATCTTCACATCCCGGTAAACGCCCTTTTCATCCGCGGGATGGTGGAAATCACGCATATAGCAATGGTAGAGCCCGGTCCCGGGAAACCACTGCACCACATTGAGCGAGTCAAAGCGGCCCTTTTCCGTAATAATCCCCTGATGGCGGAAGTGTATGCCATCATCACTGACCAGAGCGTACAGGGCACGATAAAGCGTGCCATCTTGTTCCCGCCTGCGATAGGCCATGGTAGCCTTATATCGCTCCGGAACAGCAGGATTTGGATTTTCATCAATCATGACAAAGAAGTTGTCAATATTCGTCATGCCGGGAAACATGCTCTTCATCAACACGATGTTGTTATCTTTGCTGCCTGTAAACGCATGGATCCCCAGGTTGGGACGCTCCCAGTGAATACCGTCCTGGCTCTCAACCAGACAAACATGAATGTCGGCAGTGATGTGCTTTGTTCCTTCCGGATCCAGCATTTCCCAGCCCAGATAATACATGCGGTACTTGTTGCGTGCCTTGTCAAAGACGATGTTATAAAAATCACAGCCATCACCTTCCCAGGGTTTATCATGCTTGATAACAACATCCTTACGAACCGGTTGATGGACGACATGGAAGGCCGTGGTCTTTTCGGTGTCGATCATGTAATTATCCCAAAAGAACTCTCGCTGCTTACCAAGTGAAATCATGTTGATACCCTCCTGAACGATGCAATTGTCATGGTCTTCGCACAACAATCATAACACAGCGAAGTGGTTGCTTCCGTTTATTTTGACTTACAGGATGGCCTTTTTGAGTTTCATTTTTGCTGCCAGCAGGCTGGGAGGGAGGGAGGGAGGGAGGGATGATCCATGTGCCAGGCAACCGACACGCGTT
The DNA here is from genome assembly GCA_033549405.1 of Bacillota bacterium. Taxonomy (GTDB): domain Bacteria; phylum Bacillota; class Clostridia; order Saccharofermentanales; family UBA5734; genus JAAYBY01. The sequence continues at coordinate 1,014 of JAWSUP010000575.1, forward strand.
ATGAGAAGCAGCTTATCTGCCCATTAACAGTGCCAAGATCATTTCAGCAGTTTGCGTAACAGAAAGTCCGGTCGTATCAATTTTCGGGTCGTCAAAACTGTCGTAATAATGGTATGTGATATCCATTCCCCGGCTAATCTGTTCAGCGCTCCGCTGATCCGCCTGAGCACGAAGCAGGATCTCTTCACGTGAGCAGGTCAGAATGACCGTGTAGATCTTAAACTCAATCATGTCCTGGCGCAGTTTATTAATCACGGCATCGAACCGCTTTTTTCTGTCACCGTGAAAACCATAGGGGGAAATGACCGTCTCGATGACTGGGCATTTGAGGTAGTTTTTCAGTAAAGCATATATATTGTCAATCACCGTTTCCATGTGATAGGGATGCATCGCGCGGCACCAGTCACTGTCAACAAGGGCAGCATGCGGCAGTCTGCCTGCCAACACTTGTGCGGCCGTGCTTTTACCGACGCCGTTCGGGCCAAGAATCAGCAAGATCGTTTTCACACCTGCTCCTCCTTCGCCCTTTTCCACTCCGTGATCAGCTGCTCGATCGATTGCTGCCGGTCATTGCGATCCTCGCTGACAGCCTTTCGCACAACCGCGTAGCGAGCACTGCCGAGCGGCCAGGCTTCGGGCGACCGGTTGCCATCCGCCAGCAGCACAAAGGCAGTCGCACCCATTGCGTAAACATTTGTCACTTCGTCAATGACGGCTCCCAGCATAAATTCCTCCGGCGACATAAAGCGGGAGCTGCCCCACATCCGCCCCATGGTGTTGGTGCAGGGTGTTCTGATGTAGAAGTCAATGTCACAGATCAGTGTCCTGGCACTTTTAGCATCGTACAAGATGCTGCCGTCATAAAAATCAATCGCCACATAACCCTGCCTGATGA
>JAWSUP010000576.1:0-1888 GCA_033549405.1 Bacillota bacterium
TCGGCTGAATACCGAAGGGAATGACTATGTCCGCGACTTCTCAATACGGGTCCTATCGCAGGTCTATGATCGGCGCTATGGCATAAATTACAAACCCATCAACAAGCACAGCACATTCCCGACGCCACCTGCCGGCTGGATGACCTGGTATGCCGTTCAGTTTGATGCCAGTGAAAAAACTGTTCTGGAGCAGGCCGACTGGCAGGCAAACAACCTCCTGGATTACGGAGCGACCGCGCTGTGGGTTGACTGGGAATGGTACCACAGCGATTTTTCCGGGATCGGTAAACCGGACACAGACAGTTTTCACCCCGACCCTGACCGCTACCCGAACGGCCTGCAGCATGTAGCTCACGAAATTGAGAAAAAAGGCCTGACCCCTTGCCTCTGGGTCGGATTCACCAATGACCCGACCGAAAACGAATTGATCCGGGAAAACCCGGACATGCTGCTTGTGCAGAAACCAAGCTGGTGCGGCCAATACTTCCTCGACCCGGGCCATCCCGATTATCTGGCAACGTACATACCCAAAGCGTTCAGCCAGGTGAAAGCATGGGGGTACAAAGCACTGAAATGGGACTGTCTGCCCATCACGCTGCAGTACCTGGACCAGTATCATGACAGCACGGTCATCACCACATTGACATCCGAAGAGATCCTGCGGGAAGCTTTTAAAGAAGCCAGGGAAGTTGTCGGTCCTGATTGCTACATGCTGTCCTGCTCCGGGCATTCGGTGCGGGACATCACACTCGGCGCTGACATATTTGATGCAGCCCGGATCGGCGGCGATATCTTCAAATGGACTGAGTTTGTCAGCCAGTGCGTCATGCGGATCATGAAGTTCTATGCCTGCCACAATGTCCTCTTCTATAACGATCCGGACAACGTCGTGCTGCGCCCTGAATTCAACACGTTTGACCAGGCGCTCTCCCGATTGTCGTTCGTTGCCCTGCTGGGATTGCCCGTCACTTTTGGCGACCGCCTGGCAGACCTATCCGACGACCGCGTCGAGCTCTTGCGCCGCGGTCTTCCGCCCATCGACGCGCATCCGATGGATGTGCGCGGCACAGTTTATAACGACACGGTCATCAAGGTCAACCTGGCCATCGAACAGCCATTCGAGCGCTGGAATGTCGTCGACATCATGAACCTGGGCGATGCTCCGGCCGATTTCCGGCTTGATCTGAAGGCGGACCTGCACCTTCCCGATGGTGCATACCTCGTCTATGATTACTGGGCGCAGACGAGCCTGGGTACATTTACAACGGATGTCCCCCTGACGATTCGCCCCTTTGCTTCACGCGTTCTGGGGATCAGGCAAATATCCGGCCACCCGCAGATCTACAGCACGTCGCGGCACATCACGCAGGGAGCCGTCGACCTCGAACAGGTCGCATGGGATGCAGCAGCGATGACCTTATCCGGTGTCTCGCGTGTAGTCAAAGGCGACCTTTATACCATCACGCTCCATGTGCCAGTCGGCTATCAGCCGATCACATCAGGCTTCAAACCCGAAAAGGCGAACTTGAGCTTTGTCGACGGTGCTGTCTGGCGTCTGGCTTTATTGCCTGAGAAAAACGGCCTGCTGGACTGGTCTGTTACTTTCCAGTCCTCTTGTTCTGGCATAGACGATCTGTTACCATGAAACTGATCTCTTCTGGATTGGCCCTTAGTCAGGGAATCTCAAGGCACAGCGATGCCAATGCAATGGAGGAATCGACATGAAAGCTGCAGTACTTGAAGCTCCGGGCAAAATCGTTGTCAAAGATATCCCCATGCGCACCTGCGCGGCAGATGAAGTGCTGGTTAAAGTCAGCGCCTGCGGCATCTGCGGCAGCGCCTGCTCCTGCGTTTCAGCAGAACCGACCGTGTCGAAAATGATATCGAC
>JAWSUP010000577.1:0-1886 GCA_033549405.1 Bacillota bacterium
CAGCCCTGGGAAGGGCTGGGCAGCGGCATCTATTCCGTCGTGTTCAAGGACGGGGATGTGTACCGCATGTTTTACCGGGCGACCTTTCCCAAGAATGAGAATGACCGTTCGGACGGCCAGGGCTGCGCCTACGCGGAGAGCGTCGACGGGATCCACTGGGAGCGGAAAAACCTTGGTATCGTGTCCTATGAAGGGCAGGACACCAACATGGTCGTGCGCGGCACCAATTCGCACAACTTCAGCCCTTTTTTGGACAGCCATCCGGACTGCAAACCAGAGGAGCGTTACAAGGCTGTGACCGGCCTGCATCCGGAAGGCCTGGTCGGTTACCGGTCGACTGACTGCCTGCACTGGGAACCCATCCAGGAAAAAGCACTCTTCACAGACGGCGCTTTCGATTCACACAACCTTGTTTTCTACGACACCAACAAGCAAAAATATGTCTGCTATTCCCGCTATTTCGACAAAGGTTCAAGAGATGAAATTTTCACCAACCTGTCAACGACTGTCCGGGCGATCCAATCCAATGAGTCGAATGATTTTTTCAACTGGACGGAGCCGAAGCCGAACACTTATGATCCGGGTGTTCCGTTTGAGCATTTCTACACCAATGCGACGGTGCAGTGCCCGGGCGCGGAGCATCTCTACCTTTCTTTCCCGATGCGTTTCATGCACGAGCGGCACAAGAACCCACAGCATGACAAGGTCGGTGTCTCGGACAACGTGATCATGAGCAGCCGCGACGGCCGCCACTGGGCGCGGCCTTTCCTGGAGAGCTGGGTGCGGCAGGGACTCGACCAGCGCAACTGGACCCAGCGCAGCCTGATCGTCGCTCAGGGCATCCTGGAGACCGGCGATGATTTTTCTCTGTTCATCAATGAGAACTATTACTGGGACAGCAGCTATATATGCCGTGTGACCGTACCGAAATACCGTTTCGGTTCTGTGTATGCCGATCGCAGAAGCGGCGTTCTGCTGACCCGGCCGATCCTTCTGGAAGGCGACCGGCTGCGCATCAATTACGCGACAGCGGCACCGGGTTCGATCCGGGTCGGCATCGTGGCTGAAAGCGGCTGGCCATTGGCCAATTACGCCGCGGAGGACTGCGATGTCATTTATGGCGACGAACTGGAGCACGATGTGACCTGGCATGGCAGCCCGGACCTTTCCTTCCTTAAGGGCAAGGCGGTACGTTTCAAATTTGAACTGACGGACGCCGACCTGTATGCCCTGCAGATTGCTGACAGCAAAGCGCCCTGAACGTCTGACCGGACCGTGAAGCGAGGTGATCCGATTTGAAGACAAACCTGTGTTTTTTCGATGATTTCTGGATCGACTGCCGGCGCAATGTAGCCCGGCAGTGGTACAGCCCGCGCCTGGCCGGCACTTACCAGGATCCGGCTTTTGACGCGGCGACCTATCCGTCGCTGGCCTGGTGTCCGGAAGCCGGCTGTTACCGCCTCTGGTATGAGGCGCTGCCGCATGTCGAGGTAGACGCGCTGCGCTATATCGGCGTGGCGGAGAGCAAAGACGGCCACAGCTGGTCACCGGGATCCTTTGCCACGGACGACCCCTGCAACCAGGTCGCCCCGCACTTCGTCTATTCCGGCAACGGCGGTATCCATGGATCCAGTGTCTACCGCGACCCATACGAAAAGAATCCTGCCTGGCGCTATAAATGTGCCGGCATGACCCGGTCCGACACGATCCGCAGTTTCCCGAGGGGCGAATTTCCCCTGACATTGTCGACATCGCCTGACGGCATCCACTGGACCGAGCATCCGGACCGCAGAATTTACCCTTTCACCAGCGACGCCTATAACTGCATCTTCTTTAATACTACATAGAACTATTTTGGGGCTTGCCTATTGTCAAAAAACCTGTTA
>JAWSUP010000578.1:0-1866 GCA_033549405.1 Bacillota bacterium
GGCGAGACAAAACAACACCCGGGTCAACGATGAGATGAAACCGACCGGATGGATCCTGACGCATGCCCCTGACCCGATTCATGTGCGACAGATTCAGAATATGGCCGCCATCAGGTACGGCTGCCGCTGTCAGACCGGTTCGGGCACCCTGAACAGTGACACGGGTCCCGGTCTGATGGCATGTTTTCAGGATGACTTCAAGGTCGGACTCATTTTCCGGAAAAGAGATGCTATCGGCTGTGCCGATCGTACGGGACTCATCACGCAGATAGTCCGCGTATTCTGGAGTGATGGATTTTATCAGTTGATGGAGCAAGCTGTCTGCACCTCCGGGTGGCCCATGCGACAATCACAAATTGCCGACACTGACTGCCGATCCCATACGGCCGCCATACTGTGTCGGAACAGCATGAACCTATGATAACACAGACCTGCTTACCTGATATAATCTTTTAGGGTTGTCATGAAGATACGAGATCCAGGGGGACCATGAAGAGATGAGTATGCTTGTCGAAACATTCCAGCATGAGCTGTACAACCTTTGATTTCGTCTGACATTCAACAGACATGATGCGGAAGACCTGTTCCGGGCCTCTTTATAACAGAGATTTAACCAAAAAGCCTACAGATTGACATCACAATGATATATGCTTAATCTGTAGTATTGGCATAGCGCTTGACATCATCCAGGACTTTGTCTATATCATATGAGCAATTTGATCAGATATTTCCGGAAAGGAACAATCCAGTTTCAGGTAAGATCTGACAGCAGTTAATCAAAGTGGAGCGAGAAAACAGCAATGGATAATACGACATATTATGAATTGACATACCCGCAACGAGGCATTTGGTTTCTTGAGCAATTGTATCCGGGAACCAGCATCGGCAATATTGCCGCGACCATGAAGATAAGCTTGCCTTTGGACTATGACCTGATGAATCAGGGCGTCAATCTTCTGTTGCAAAAAAACGAAGCGTTCAGGCTGCATTTTACCGAGTTGGACGATAAGCCGGTTCAGTATGTCGTTCCCTATCAGCCATACCAGATGCCCTTTTTTGATTTCAGAGAAGAAGGCATGGATCGTCTGTATGCCTGGGATCAGGAACAGACGAGAAAGCCGTTTATCTTACGCGACGCCGATCTTTTTGATTTTGCCCTGATCAGAATCGATGATCAGACAACGGCTTTTTTCGCCAGAATCCATCACTTGATTTCTGATGGCTGGTCGCTCGTGCGCATTGCCAGCGACATCATGACCTATTATCACCAGTTGCAGAAGAAAGTGTCCATGCCTTCAGAAGAAAATCCGTCTTATCTGGAATACATAGCCAGTGAGCGAGATTACCTCAAGTCCGAAAGGTTCATTCTGGACCACCAGTTCTGGCAGGAATATTACCGCGAAATTCCACCGCCAACTTCCCTGAAAAACAAGACTGTCCGTCACATGGGTCTGAAAGCCCAGCGCAAAAGCTACAACCTGCCCGACCGTCTGGTCCGGAAAATACATGAGCACTGCAAAACATATGGATCATCCGTCTTCTCCCTCTTTTTTGCCTCGCTGTGCATTTATATCAACCGGGTCAAAGACCAGGATGTCATCACGATCGGCACACCGGTCCTTAATCGGACCAACGCCAGGCAGAAAAAGACAATCGGCATGTTCATCAACATGGTGCCAATTAAAATCAAAGTTGATGACGCACTTGACTTCGTCGCGTTTTCCAAGCAGGTCGATCGGGAATGGTTTGCGGTGCTGCGTCACCAGAAATATCCATATGACCGACTGATCGCAGACATCAAGGAGCGGGACCGGCAGGTGAACAGGCTGTTCGAACTTGCCGTCTCATACCAGAATGGCAAAATAG
>JAWSUP010000579.1:0-1859 GCA_033549405.1 Bacillota bacterium
GAGATGCCGGGCACAACTTCAGCCCTTTCATCGACGCCAATCCGGACTGTCCGCCGGAAGAGCGCTATAAGGCTGTCGCCGGACACCGGCCGCGCGTCCTGACCGGTTTCAAATCACCTGACTGCCTGCACTGGGAAAAAATCCGCGAAGAGCCCCTGATGAACAAGGGCGCCTTCGACTCCCACAATCTGGCTTTTTACGATACCAACCTGAAGCAGTATGTCTGCTATTCCCGCTATTTCGAAACAGGCGGCGCCAAAGATGAACTGTCGACCGGTGTACGTGCCATTCAGCGCACGGTGTCCGACGATTTCCTGAACTGGTCTGATCCGGAATCCAACCACTATGAAGAAGGCATGCCCCTGGAGCATTTCTATACCAACGCCACGGTCCAGTGCCCCGGCGCCGAACATCTCTACCTGGCTTTCCCCATGCGCTTCATGCATGAGCGCCACAAAATCCTGGAGCACACGAAGGTCGGTGTCTCTGACAATGTGATCATCAGCAGCCGCGATGGCGTCAACTGGTCGCGCCCCTTCCTGGAGAGCTGGGTGCGGCCCGGACTCGACCAGCGCAACTGGACCCAGCGCAACCTGATCGTCGCTCAGGGTATCCTGGAGACCGGCGATGACTTTTCCATGTTCATCAATGAAAACTACAGCTGGGACAGCGCCTATATCCGGCGGGTCACCGTACCGCGCTTCCGCTTTGGCTCGATGTATGCCGGTCGCAAAGGCGGTGTTCTCCTGACCAAACCGATCCTTTTTGAGGGCGGCAAACTGAGCATCAACTATGCGACTGCGGCGCCCGGTTCTATCCGGGTCGGCATCGTCGACGAAGGCGGTTGGCCACTGGCTCGCTACTCGGCAGAAGATTGCGACGTAATCTACGGCGATGAATTGGAGCGCGCCGTGACCTGGCGCGGCCAGACCGACCTCTCTTTCCTCAGGGGCAAAAAAGTCCAGTTCAAGTTCGAGCTGATCGACGCGGACCTGTATGCGCTGCAGATTGTGTGACATGAAAGCAAACCGACAACTATTGAAACGACAGGAGGTCTAATCAGATGACTGAACGTGAACGCCTGCTCTGCGTCTTGCGGGGTGACACACCAGACCGGGTACCCTGGTTTGCCGACCTGGGCCACTGGTACCGGGCAGAATCGGGAGAGCCCTGGAATCTGTTTACAGTTAACAACGCCACGCCTGAGATGCTGAACCTGCACCGTGAAGTCAAGGCCGGCTGGTATATTGAAGTCGGCAGCCTGCATGAGGAGCGCTATGACGGGGTTGAGCGTGAACGGGAGCTGGAAGGTGACCAGACTGTTGAACGTTTTCATACACCCATCGGGTCCCTGACCATGATCCGCCGCTGGAATCAGACCAGCTTCTCCTGGGATATCATCAAGCATCTGGTCGAGACGCCGGAGGATCTCAAGGTGCTGCAGTACGCGGTGGAACGGAAGACGTTCATCCCGCGCTATGACCGCTGGGCACAGCTGGAAGCTCTGGCCGGCGACATCGGGCTGGGCTTTCCCAGCCTAGGCTATACCGGCCTCGGATCGCTGATCTCCTACTACATGGGCGTCATGCCGACAATCTATGCCATCTCAGATGAACCGGAAATCGTTGCCGCTTACATGAATACCTATAACGAGAAGCACCTGGAGCTGGCCAGACTTTACAGCCACTCACCGGCTCCGCATCTGTTTTTTACGGATAACCTGTCCAGTGACGTCCAATCACCTAGTCTGTTTCGCCAATACAGCCTGGAACATTACAGTCAGATAGCCGCCTGCCTGCATGAAGCCGGTAAAACGGTTTCAGCCCACATTGACGGCCGCATGAGTGGATTGATCGGCC
>JAWSUP010000580.1:0-1825 GCA_033549405.1 Bacillota bacterium
CCTGGGGTCAGACGACACTACCTGATGCGGTTGACCGCAGCCGCGCAACTATATTTTCAGGTTACGACACACTCGAGGATGAAGGGGTGGTCCTATATCTCGTGTCGACGGATGATCAGTCGATGCCGGTCCTGCTCTCAGAAGCAGAAGCGGGTGCAGTGGTGACAGTCATCACAGACCGGACCCCCTTTTATGCAGCGGCCGGCGGGCAGGTCGGCGATATCGGCAGCATTGGTACGGAACAGGCCAGGCTGACGGTTCAGGATACGACCAAAACTGTCGAAGGCATCTATTTTCACCTGTCGCTGGTTGAAGAAGGGAGCATTCGTGTCGGTGAGGTTGTCAAACTCCAGGTTGATCCGCCTGCCCGGTTGGACACAGCCAGAAACCATACGACAACACATCTTCTGCATAAAGCGCTCAAACTTGTTGTCGGCGATCATGTTGCTCAGGCGGGATCGGCTGTGTCGCCGGAGCGTCTGCGCTTCGATTTCAGTCATTTCCAGCCGTTGACGCAAGCTGAGAAGCAAAAGGTTGAAGCATTGGTTAACGAGGAGATCCTGCGCAATGACCCGGTGGTCACAGAGATCAAGTCAATCGAACAGGCTCGACGGGAAGGCGCTGTCGCACTGTTCGATGAGAAATATGGCGACACCGTCAGGGTTGTATCTGTTGGCAGTTTCAGCAAAGAATTGTGCGGCGGCACGCATCTGCACCTGACAGCGGAAGCATGCCAGTTCCGCCTGATCAGCGAGAGCGGCATCGCTTCCGGCATTCGCCGGATCGAAGGTGTGACCGGCTCGTCGGCCTGGCTGCTCGCCAGAGAGCAGGATCAACTGCTGAAGGAGAGTGCGGCCACCTTACGTGTACAGGAAAATGAATTGCCGGGTCGGCTTGGCCAGTTGATTGAACGGATTAAAAAACTGGAGAAAGAACTGGCAGAAGAACACAAGGAAAAACTGAAATCCACAGCAGACAATCTGACAGATCAGCTTGTCGTGATTGGCGCCATAACGACGCTGGTGACGGCTATTCAGGTGGCGGATATAGCGCAGCTGAGAGCTGCGGCTGACAGGATCCGTGATCGGCTGGACGACTATATGATCGTGCTGGGTGCTGCGATTGAAGGCAAGGCAGCCTGGGTTGCCATGGCATCAGACAAAGCGGTCAAGGCAGGCCTGCATGCAGGTAATCTGATCCGCGAAGCTGCCCGCCTGACCGGCGGCGGTGGCGGTGGAAAACCGGAAATGGCTCAAGCCGGCGGCAAAAATCCGGATATGATCCCGCAGGCTCTGCAGGAAATTAAAAAGCATATACAAGAAAAGCTATGCTAAGTGGCTGTTATAAATTTTGGAATGTAATGAACAGACTGGCAGTGATAGAAAGAAGGGTTAAGAATGAGTGATTGCATATTTTGTAAAATCATAGCCGGAGAAATTCCTGCTGCCATTGTTTATAAGGACGAGCAGCTCATTGCCTTTAGCGATATTCATCCCGTAGCACCTGTACACCTTTTGATCGTACCGCGTGAACATGTCGAAGATATCCTCGATCTGGCAGAGCGTGCAGACGGGATCGACTTGGTCGGCGCCGTTTTGCGGGCGCTGCCCGCCATCGCAGCAGCAGCTGGCGTTGAGAAAAGCGGTTTTCGCCTGATCAACAATTGCGGAACAGAAGGCGGGCAGACCATCCGTCACGTTCATTTTCATCTGATCGGCGGCCGGATGCTGGGAGAACGGCTTCTCTGAAGACTCTCTTTAAACGCCAAACCTACAGTGCTGAAGCACTCGCCTGAAAAGCCCTGAAATCAGGCAGCGGCGGAAAC
>JAWSUP010000581.1:0-1818 GCA_033549405.1 Bacillota bacterium
GTATCGGCTATCCGCCGTTCAGACAAAGTCTTTAAGCCAGCCATGACAGAAATGGAACGCAAGGCGAGACGCATAGCCTGGAAGCATGCTGTCAACACGACCAGGGCCTATGCCCGGCCAGACGGAACGACAGTCTGATGCCAGAGTGCGATTTGATGCGGCGCAAGAACGGTCGACAGACGATCCGGTCAATAGTCTGCCTGTACCTTCTGTTGGCGCTGGCCTCATGGTTGGCCATGCCTGTCGTGTTACGCGCTGTGCTTGCGCCGTCTGCGTGCCGTGCTGCTGCGACGCCAGACCACCTTGGTGCAGTTCTCATCATCACGTCGCCTGAGGAGTCGCAATCCGGATATGGTCTGCTCAGGGGTGCCCTGGCGACAGCCGGATATGCCAGCTCGTTGTACGTTTTGCCGGAGGGAAATACTTCAGAGCACTCTGTGTTGGTCGCAGCGCCTGAAACCGGATCAGCCATTGGGCAGGCGATCATCGAATCCGCCGGATTGTGTGGCTTTTCAGAGGATGAAATCTGGGTAATCGCCAGTCCGCAAGCGTCGCCTGTCGTCTTCACAGAAATGGATCCGGTTAGTGCTGGCGGTTTGCTTCTGCTTGCGCCACATGAGTGGCCGCCACCGTCAGCTGCAATGCAGTCCGCCTGGACAAATAATGGCCAATTGGTTATCCTGGCCGCACAAAAATCCGACAGGGCGGCTAATCACTTTTTTGAAGCTTTGACCGGGGAGGATGCGACACTGTTTCCTGGTACTCCTCTACAACAGGCAAAAGGTGATATGTCCTACCTGTCGATCGATGGACGAATTGCGCTGACTCTGTTCTCGAGGCTTATTGATGATTTCGCATTAATTTCGCCTCGTGTGCTGGCAGAATTGACAGCCCAGCTTAACGACCGCCAGACGAAAACAGATGTCGCTTCAGTGACTCTGCCCATTGCGGCGGCCCGACAGGCGGCGACTCAGCTTTATCGGCTGGCCGTGTCCCTGGTGTTGCTGCTTTCTGTGCCTTTTGTGATCAACCTGCTCTTAGGACGGGACGACCGTCAGGCAGCATTAAAGGCATCCAGGAGCGGCTTATCTGTTGACCTGCTGTTCTGGCTGGCTGCACTGATTGTGGCAGCAACTTTGTCCTGGCTGATTCTGCGTGTTTCGGATGTCCGGATCAGCTGGGTCGCCTGGATGGTGCTGCTGGCTCCGGGGTTCCATGGCTGGATCCACTATTTGTGGCGCGTCTTTGTGCTCCGACCAGAACAGGGGTCGGACGTATCCGCTCATGTTTCCATGCGGATCATCTTCGCTGCACTGCCGGCGGTTCTGTTATTACCGGCTTTGCTGGTGCTGACCTTGCTACCGGTCCCTGGTTACTGGCTGCCTGACCAAAGCATCTGGCTCATTCTGCTCGTCTTGGTCAGTCTGGCCATCGGTCCAGTCGGAACCGGGTCGGATCGTTTGGCGCAACTTGATGACGGCAAAAATAGATGGTCATCTCTGATCCGCTTCATGCCCTGGTTGCTCTTGCCACCGATCTCGCTGTTCGTATTCGGCTTGCAGTCCGCGCTGGTTGCCGTCCTGATCGCACTGGCCGCTTTCTGGAGTGGTCGCTGCGGTCTGGCTGTTGCCCGTATCAGCTGCAGCCGCTGGCTGTCCAGCCTGGTCCAGGCGGTCTGTCATGTCGGTTTGATCTTCCCCCTGGCATTACTGCTTTAGCCCGATCGTCAGTCCGGGAATATTGTTGACTGTTTTGCTGTTATTGTGTTACAGGTCAGAGGTAGATTGCGAAAATAAAGGTTCAATAAACCCGTCCAAA
>JAWSUP010000582.1:0-1803 GCA_033549405.1 Bacillota bacterium
GGCTGGAACCGCTGCCACTTTGCTGGCTGGCAAAGCTGAAAAGGGTGTAGAGATCATCCGGCAATTCAAACCGCTATTTCAGACAAAACAAGAATTCTTGACGCATTTACGCAGCCTGTACCGGACAAAAACATACCCGCGCCATGACTGGGAGGTGGATTGACCATGCGTACCCTGATCAAAAAAGGCCGGATCATCGACGGCAGCGGCAGCCCGGCGTATTGGGCAGATCTGCTGATCGACGACGATCTGATCACAGCCATTTTGCCCCGGGAGCAATCTTTGCTGGACAGTCAGGATGGGAAACGCCAGTTGCTTTGCGACAAACCAGAGCAGGCAGACCAAAGCACTTTCGCGGCAGACAGGGTCATCGACGCGGCTGGTCTGACCATCACGCCCGGTTTTGTTGACAGCCATCGTCATGGCGACCTCGCCGTCCTGACCGATCCGGATTATGGAATTCTGGAACTGGCACAGGGCATTACAACCGTTATCAATGGCAATTGTGGCATGTCACTCTTCCCCACAGCAGAAGCCACGCGAAAAGACTGGTATCAGTTCCTTGAGCCCTGCCTGGGACAGGCCCCGTCCGATCTGGCATTTGCCGATTTCACCACCTATCGACAGGCTGCCCAGGCTGCCGGGCCCCGCATCAATGTCGGCACCCTGGCCGGTACTGGCGCCGTCCGGACAGCTGTTAAAGGAATGGCCCGGACGCCGTATACACCAGATGAAATCGATCAGGCACAGGCACATATGACAAAATCCCTCCAGGCAGGAGCGCTTGGCGCTTCGGCCGGCATTATGTATGTGCCCGAGCGCTACACCTCTGCAGACGAATATGCCGCCATATTGCGGCCGGTCGCTGCGCAGGATGCGTTGCTCAGCTGCCACATCCGGGGTGAAGGAGACAGTCTGGTGACGTCCATTGAGGAGATTATCGCCATCTGCCGATCTATTGGGCTCAGGTTGAATATCAGCCATTTCAAGGCAATTGGCATTAAGAACTGGCATCGCCTGATCCATCAGGCTATCGAGACGATCGAGAAGGCCGATGCAGATGTGACCGTCGATTTTTATCCTTACCTGGGCGGATCGACGACCTTGATGACACTGTTACCTCCGACGGTTATCCAGGACAACCTACAGGAAACACTCGCCCAACTGAATCATCGATCCGGGATTGAGCGCGTTCGCTCCGAACTGGAAAAAAGACATCCAGGCTGGGACAGCATGGTCGCTGCAGCCGGTTGGGACCGTATCATCATCAGTTCGGTCGGCCTTGCCGAAAATGAGGCTTGTGTTGGCCGGACCCTTGCGGATATAGCCCGCAGTAACGGAACGGATCCGGTCAGTACCACCTGTGCACTGCTGGCGTCTGAAAAGGGCAATGTCAGCATCATCACAATGAGCATGGATCAAGCTGATCTTGACACCATCGCCCGTTTGCCCTGGTCAATGGTTGTTTCTGATTCTCTCTACAGCGGAACAGGCAAACCGCACCCGCGATTGTATGGCGCATTTCCCAAAATCGTTCGCGATATGGTCTATGAAAGAAAGATTCTGACCCTGGAACAGGCAATCTTTAAGATGAGCGCAAAGCCGGCAGACCGCCATGGCCTCATAAGGCGCGGCCAGATCCGTACAGGCTGGTATGCTGATCTCAACCTGTTCGATCCGGAACAGCTCAGAGACCAGGCGGACTATACGGACCCGAGGCAGTTGACGACCGGCATGAAGCTCGTCCTGGTCAACGGCCAGATATCCTGGATGAATGATCAAACTGTATCATCAGTCGAACAC
>JAWSUP010000583.1:0-1791 GCA_033549405.1 Bacillota bacterium
AGAGTCGTCATGCTTTGAGGAATCTGTGCCATTTATACCTCTGACCTGTAACGATTTGAGTGAATTATTTCTTATTATCGCTTTTTTACAGGACATGCGGGGTGGATAGCTGTATTCTGAGTGGCCGATAATAAATAACTTGCTCAATAGAATTCCCGGCTGTGATAGAATAGCAGCAGGTGCGGCTGTCGGCTGTGTCGAGTCGGCCAGGCATAACGGAGGTGGCTCTTTGAAAATATCGTTATTGATTCCTTTTTATAATGAAGAAGAACAGATCCCACTGACAATCGATACGGTCGTTCCGATCATGGCTTCTACCGGCTACGATTTTGAAGTCCTTATGATCGACGATGGCTCACGGGACAACTCCTGGGCTGTGATCGAAGCGGCCTGTAAACAAGACGATCGCCTGGTCGGCCTGCGCTTATCCAGAAATTTCGGCAAGGAAGCAGCCATATGCGCCGCACTGGACCGGGCCGAAGGTGATGCGGTTATCCTGATGGACGGCGATCTGCAGCATCCGCCTCAGTATATTCCGGAGATGATAAAACTCTGGCAGCAAGGCAATGTGATTGTCGAAGGTGTCAAATCTTCACGCGGCAAGGAAAGTGTGGCCAGTAAATTGAATGCCGCAGTTTTCTACGGCCTGTTTCGCCGCTTTACCGGCATCGACCTGCGCAACGCCTCCGATTTCAAGTTGCTGGATCACAGCGTCGTCGTACAATGGCGGCAACTGGGTGAACATGATACTTTTTTTCGCGGATTGTCAGCCTGGATGGGTTTCAAACGCACGACCTTTTCCTTTGACGTGGCCAGTCGGCAAGCCGGCAGCAGTAAGTGGTCACCGCTCAAACTGATCGCTCTGAGTCTAAACGCAATCACCGGATTTACAGCTGTCCCGCTGCAGTTTATCACGTTTCTGGGCCTGGTCATGCTGTTTGGATCCTTTGTCCTGGCGATACAGACACTGATCAATTTCTTCACCGGCCATGCGGACACCGGTTTTACAACCGTAATTTTGCTTCTGCTTCTGATCGGCGGCAGCATTATGATCAGCCTGGGCCTCATCGGTATCTATATTGCCCGCATCTTTACCGAAGTCAAGGGCAGACCTCGCTATATCATCGCCCAGGATACGCGTCAAAAGTCCAATGACCAGTCTGATGACCAGGAGGTGCCATGACCGCCGTACTCTGGCTTTTCTTGTCTGCTTATACCGGCTGGCAGATCAATAACTTTTTCATCGGTGATCCAGACCGGCTGATCCGCCGGATGGGCAGTGATAAAACGGCTGCATTCTGTTTATCTCCCTGGACAGTTCTTCTACTGCGGATTGTCATGGCTTGCAGCGTCGGTCTGCTGGCCTGTGCCTGGGTGACCTATGGGATCGCTGCCGTACTCAACCCGCTGTTGCCCGCTTCTGTCCACCCGCTGCTGATTGCCAATCTGCTGTTTCTGATGAGCGTGGCTGTCTGGGCCGGCATCCGGCTCTATCGGCAGCGTGAAAACATCTTCGGCAGCTGGCCCGGCCTGGTTCGCGCCCTGCAGCATCGTTCCGGCGCTTTTGCCTGCATCATTTTTCTGATCTGGGCCGTTTTTGCCTGGTGGTTGATGGGCAGTACTTTTTTTCGACTGGGCAGCCAGATCCACGCCGGATATTCGGTGTTCAGCGATTTTGCCCCTCATACAGCCCTGGTCAGTTCATTTTCCCAGGGACGCAACTGGCCGACCTGGTATCCGCATTTTCCCAATGACGGCATCGCTTATCATTTTATGTTTTTCTTTCTTTGC
>JAWSUP010000584.1:0-1781 GCA_033549405.1 Bacillota bacterium
GTATCCGCCATCGATGTTGTGCCGGACGATCAGGCGGTCATGTGCAACAGACAAGATTTCGGTCACATCCGTCACCGGGACGAAGTTCAAACACTCAGCCAGCTCCGGTCCGGTCTGGGCCGTATCGCCGTCGATTGCCATCTTACCGCAGAGGATCAGATCGACAGCGCCAATTTTGCAAACAGCCGCAGCCAGCGTATTGGCTGTAGCCCAGGTGTCGGCTCCGGCAAAAATGCGGTCAGTCAGCAGCACAGCCTGGTCGATTCCGCGGCTGAGTGCGTCGCGCAGCAGTTTTTCTGTAGCTGGAATCCCCATGCTGAGCGCTATTGTCTCAGCTCCGGTTATCTCTTTGAGCTGAACCGCCAGCTCTATGGCAAAGGAATCGTATGGGTTGATAACGGCATGGCGGGCTTCGCGGATGATTGTCCGCGTATCCGGATCCAGATGGACCTGGTTGGTGCCGGGCACCTGCTTGATGCAGACGACAATTCTCATGCGTTTTTATACTCCTTCATTTTTTACCGCGGTAAAGAGATTACCGACACCCAACAAGTTCTCGGGATCGAAAACAGCTTTCACACTGGCCATCTCTGCCATGTGCCGTTTTCCGTACATGAGCGCCAGGTATTCTGCCTTTAGTTTCCCGACGCCATGCTCAGCAGACACGGCGCCGCCCATGGCGACAACCTGCTCAGCCCAGTACCGATACAGGCGCTTGCCCTCCTGGTATTCTTCCATATTCCGCGGCAGGATGTTGACATGCACATGATTGTTGCCGATGTGTCCCCAGATCGCTGATTCCAGACCGCTCTCGGCCAATGTGTTGTGATACAGGGTCATGACCTTGTCCAGACAATCGTCCGGTACGGACATGTCCGTTCCCAGCTTGGTGATGGCCGGCTCATTCCGGCGACGTTGATCGATCACACTGTTGACACACTCGGGCGCCGCGTGGCGAAAGAAGATCAGCTGGTCTTTATCAAAGGCTGTTCGGGCGACCCAGCTGTCACCGGGATCCGATCCGGTGGCCCGCATGGCATCACCCAACTGAAGAAGGCTATTCAAGACAGATGACTCCTGTTCGCCCTGAAGCTCACAATAAATGGCACAGTGAAACCCGGGCGCAGGCAACAACAGCCTGGCATAAGCCGGGTTGGCCGCTTTATGTGCAGCGAGCAGCTTCAGAACCCACTCATCGAAATACTCGATCGCCGTCAACTTTGGATCTCCTGTCCGGCGGATGGATTTGACAAATTCCAGCGCCTGTCCTTCCCGGGTGAAGAAACAGGTGGCACCCCAGATCACCGGCGGTAACGGCTGCAAGATCAGCTCGATCTGCGAGATGACGCCCAGGGTGCCATCTGAACCGATAAACAGGTCGACCGCATCCATATCGTCAGCCGCATAATAACCAGATGCCGATTTAGTCCCAGGCAAGGCATAGGTCGGCAATTCCACAAGGATTGTGCGACCTTGTTCTGTCAGCAGCGTCAATGACCGACCACTCGCACGTTCCCGGCCGCGTGTCAGCGCCAGTGTTTCACCACTGGTCAATACCAGGCGCAAGGCATGGACATGGTTGCGGGTTGCACCATATCTAAAACTTCTGGCGCCGGACGCGTTGCAGGCAACCATGCCGCCGATGCTGGCAGTTGTTTCTGTCGGATCGGGTGTTAAAAACTGTAACGGCGCGGCCTGAAAGCGTCGATAGACATCAAGCGAACAATCATCCCAGCCTGCCGTCAGGAAGCGCTTGTCTTCGATCTGCTTGCGCAGGCGAG
>JAWSUP010000585.1:0-1760 GCA_033549405.1 Bacillota bacterium
CTGATACTTGGGATCACCATACAAAAAACGGCCATCGATGCCATAATACTTGATCGCCTCGATGTATGCCCGCCAGAGCGGCGGATCCTGGTTCAGATAAATCTGCCAGAACGGCTTGCCTGTCAACCGGCAGGGGACCATATTGGAAATATCCGGCGTTGCCGGAACTCTGTCGGGGATCTTGTTGGCGTACGCAGTTAAAAGCCGTTCTTTTCTGCTCATGTATTCCATAGTGATAATACCTTTCAGTAAAAACTTTCTTCATAGGCTGCCTCATAAGCAGCCAGGATGCTTTCTGGAGAAACATTTCCCATGATGTTGTGCACGGAATTAAAGACGTAACCGCCGCCCGGCTTAAAAATACGAACCATCTGGCGGACATGTTCGCGGACAGCTTCAGGCGGTTTTTGACCCAGGACATTCTGTGTGTCGACGCCACCGCCCCAGAAAACGATCTGGTCACCATACCGGCGCTTCAGGTTGACCGGGTCCATACCGGCAGCAGAAATCTGGACCGGGTTGATTATATCGATGCCGCACTCGATCAGGAGCGGGATGAATGGCTCAATCGCCCCGCAGCAATGTAAAAACACCTTCGCATCGCTGTAATCGTGGAAGAATTTGCATAACTGCTTCAAAAACGGCATGGAGACGGTTTCAAAAGCGTCGGGACGGCACATGGGACCGTGCTGTGAACCCAGATCACCTGACATACCGACAGCACCGACATATTCATTCATGTGGTCGACAAACAACCGGGCTTTCTCCAGCTCTTTTACGAGCAGTCGCTCATTCTCTGCGATCAGTGGTTCCGGATCAGTGATCATGTCGCAGAAATAATCCAGATTCGACCTGAAAAATGGGGAGAACCCTTTAAAGGTCGTGAAATAGTCTGTTTCTTTGTAAATCCGCTCAGCTTCAGCAACATATCTGGGAAAAACATGATCAGCAAAAGGGTTGTCAAACTGGATCCAGTCACCATCGAAAAAGTATCCGCCCTGGGGCATGCGCATTTTTTGCGCGCCTTTCTCGACAACCCATTCACCTTTGCTGTTCAACGCTGGTTTATAGTCTGGCGGAACGATAAATGAATAGGGCGGGCGCGGACTCCAGCGGCCATGCGTCTGATCAGGCGGTCGCAGGAACATACAGTCACAATGGAGCCGGCGCAGAACGTCATCATCGACACGGGCGGTAAACTGTACGCCGTCGATGATTTCGATTTTATCGACCGACAGGTTGAGATGTTGCCGGAGCGCATGATAGGCAAATGCGGATATGCCACTGGCCGTATACATGCCCAAATCAATGGGCATTCTATCTGGCTCCCGGTGATTGATCGCTTCAATGACGCGTTGTCTGGAAGTCATTGTCTCTATCATGGCGCAATTTCTCCTTCACACAAAAATGTTCTCAAATTCCGACCCTGCCGGTCGATACAACCGGCAAACCCGAGCCTGCTTCTGTTCCGGCGGGTGTGAACACATTTGACTGTTGATCGATGTGCTTCTATTATAGGTGCAAATGCAGCACGGGAGACTGGGCAAAAATGGCAAAACCGGGACAAAAAGGCGAATCTTGCCCGTTTAGGACCTCATTTGTGAAATTGGGACTTCAAAAGCAACGCCAGCAGCGCTATTGTATAATTGATGAGATATAAATTACAGCTGTAAGGAGACTGTCATGAAGGCCTGTTTTGTATGTAATCCCGGAGGCAGGCTCGATTTCGTTTTTGATGAATCGCGTAAGGCGGCGCTGCG
>JAWSUP010000586.1:0-1754 GCA_033549405.1 Bacillota bacterium
CGCCACGGCATGCGTTCGATGCGGACACACTGCGGCGGGCATGCGCATAAGTGCATTTTTGAGTATATTTATTTTGCCCGCTCTGACAGTTTGATCGACGGCATCAGCGTGCACTCTGCCCGTTTGTCGGCTGGCAGCCTGCTGTCGCAGCAGCATCCAGTAGCTGCGGACCTGGTTTTTGGTGTACCCGATTCCGGAACGGATGCAGCAATCGGTTACAGCCTGTCTTCCGGTATACCCTATGGCAGAGGCCTCGTCAAGAACAACTACATCGGCCGGACATTCATCAAACCTTCACAGAAACAGCGTGAAACCTCTGTGCGCATCAAGCTCAATCCGATCCGGTCCAGCGTTGCCGGGAAGCGCGTCGTAATGGTTGATGATTCGATTGTGCGCGGTACGACCAGCGCCCGGATCGTCCACATGATCAAGGCTGCAGGCGCGACTGAAGTTCATGTGCGCATCAGTTCACCGCCGTTTCTCTGGCCCTGCTATTTCGGAACGGACGTGCCGTCACTCGATGAACTGACGGCACGGCATCACAGTGTGGACGAAATCAGAAACCTGATCGGAGCCGATTCGCTCGGGTTCCTTGATCCCGGCAGCCTGGGTGAAATGCTCGGAGAACCTGGGCATCATTACTGTAACGCCTGCTTTAGCGGACAGTATCCGATTTTGACCTGTTCGGACAACCACAGGGAAAGGAATTATTATGGACTGCATTCGTAAAAAGCTCGGTTTTATCTGTGACATGGATGGGGTCATCTATCATGGCAAACAGATTTTGCCGGGTGTGAAGGATTTTGTAGAATGGCTGCAAAAAGAAAACAAGCGATTCCTTTTCCTGACCAACAGCAGTGAACGATCTCCCCGCGAACTGCGGCTTCGGCTGAAGAACATGGGCCTGGATGTCGGTGAAGAACATTTCTATACCAGCGCACTGGCTACAGCCGATTTTGTCGCTTCCCAGTCGCCACGCTGCACGGCTTATGTGATCGGTCAGTCAGGCCTGCTCAATGCCCTGTATGAAGTCGGTGTCACATTCAGCGATGTCGATCCGGAATATGTCATCGTCGGCGAGACCAACAACTACGCTTTCGATGCCATTCAAAAAGCAGTTAATCTTGTTTTGAACGGCGCCAAGTTGATCGGAACGAATCCGGACATCAGCGGCCCATATGAACATGGCCTGTCGCCAGCCTGCAAGGCACTGGTATCGCCGATCGAACTTGTGACAGGTAAATCTGCATATTTTATTGGCAAGCCAAATCCGCTCATGATGCGTACGGGTATGAAAATATTGGGCTGCAGCAGAGAAGAGACCGTTATCATCGGCGACCGCATGGATACGGACATCATCGCCGGTATCGAATCGGAAATCGATACGGTGCTGGTTCTTTCAGGCGTGACCGATCTTCGGAACATGCATGATTTTCCATATCGACCGCGCTATATTCTCAATGGTGTCGGAGAGTTGATATCCCGGTTGGACGGCGACTGCGGTATCGAGGTATGAAAAGCCCCTCAGGAGTTGATCAGGTCTTTGATTCCTGAATCAGCCGGCGCAGCTGAACCAGCTCTTTTGCTGTAAAAGGCCGCCATTGCCCCGGTTTCATGGAGCCGAGCGTGACATGCATGATGCGAATGCGTACGAGTCGTCTGACTTCGTAACCGCAGGCTTCGCACATGCGCCTGATCTGGCGGTTCAGCCCCTGGGTCAGGATGATGCGGAAAACGGTGTCCTGCTCCGCTGT
>JAWSUP010000587.1:0-1715 GCA_033549405.1 Bacillota bacterium
ATTGCCGGCAACAGACCGAGGGTGTTGCCACGGTCTTCTGTCTCCAATCCCATGAAGCGCCAGGGCAGGCCGTCAATCCGGACCAGCCCGAGGATCGAGTTGTTCTCGCCGGTCCAGTGGCGCGTCACATCGCCATTGAGGGTGTCGGCAAAGCTCCAGACAGAAAAAAACGGATCAACGGTGATCAGCGGGACGGCGGGCGGTCTGAATACCTGTTGCATGGTGTTTCTCCTTTATTATCATGGCGGCTTTCTGTTGCCATGTATGGTTGTCACGCCACAAAACTGGCAGCGCAACCATGTTTACATCCTGTCATTTTCTATTATATAGTGTACACAATGGGCAATAAGCATGAAATAAAATAAAAAAGGTGAGGAATATGCGATGCGTGAAGATATATGCTTTGTCACAGCCGATGCCCGGCTTCCCTTCACTGTTGAGATGGCCGGCATCTCTTACTGTGATGGCACCTATCGGATCGCCCGGCAGCAGGCTGCGATCGCGGTGCTCGAATATGTTATCTCCGGCAGCGGGTCTGTGCAGGAAGATCAGGTGAAGTTTAGTCCTGCTGCCGGAGATGTCTACCTGCTGCACCCCAACCGCAGCCACCGGTATGCCGCCGACCCAGCCGATCCCTGGACTAAGATCTGGTTCAATATCCGCGGTCCGGTTGTCGACAAGCTTTTGCTGGCTTACCGGCTGAACGAAATCAACTGGATCAAGGATTGTCCGCCGGCTGTCTATGATCTGTTCTGCTCATTTCTTGCCACAGCCCAGGCCGATCTGCCCCTGGTGGAAAAATCAGGCCGGTGTGCACTGGTTTTCCATAAGATCGTCCTGGCTTTGCACGAACGTATGCAAAACGCTGACAGCATGCCGACAGAAACCAGCCTGCTTTTGCATTTCATCGAGTCGCACTTGTTCGAGCCTGTCTCCCTGGCCGACATGGCGCGCTCAATCTATCGGTCTAAAGCTTATACGGTCCGGCTCATGAAGCGGACCTGCGGGCAGACGCCATACGCCTGCCTGGCAGCGCGCCGAATCGAAGCGGCACGTCAGCTTCTGGCCGGCACCCGCCTCCCCGTCAAGAACATTGCCGAACAGCTGTGCTACGCCGATCAACATTATTTTGCGACGGTTTTCCGCCATTCAGTCGGGATTTCTCCCCGGCAATATCGCCGTCTACACCAGTCGGATACTACCGGGGATGCAGCTGGCAATGAAAAATAAATCGCAGTAGATAAATCCATTCCAGATTGCTTTTCTTCAGATATAATGTTAAGTATCCGGCCGGTATTCGAGTGCCAGGCCGGACAAGTATGACTGCACAAGTCCCTCGAGGACTGGAAAGGACTGTAATAATATGGCAGATTTCAAGATTGGTGTGATCATCGATTCATTTCGGCTCGGGCTGGATGAAGGCGTACGCAAGGCAAAGGAGGTCGGCGCCGATGGCATCCAGGTTTATGCGATCAAAGGCGAGGTTTCGCCTGAAGCTTTGAACAACCGGCAGCGTCGCGAGCTGTTGGACAAGATTAAAAGCCAGGGGCTTGTCGTGTCGGCACTGTGCGGCGACCTTGGTGGCCATGGTTTTATGAATGCAGCAGACAATGCCTGGCGCATCGAGAAATCCAAGCGCATCATGGAGCTGGCCAGAGACTTGGACACGAATGTGGTCACGACACATATTGGTGTTGTTCCACCGGATTCAGATC
>JAWSUP010000588.1:0-1711 GCA_033549405.1 Bacillota bacterium
GTCCCCTGGCCGCTGCTCCTTTGGACCCTGGCAGGATCCTGCATTCTGGCGATCGTTGCCGGCCTGTTGCCGGTCCGCCGTGTCATGAGCGACCACATTGTCGATACCATCCGCGCAGAAGAATAAGGGGTCCTTATTTTCTGTCGCTTTTGCCGTGCTTTTTGTGTTCATCTTTATAGCCCGACCGCGCTCCTTTGCCAGATTTGGTGGTTTTGTATGAATCGCTTTTCGATTTGCCGCTTTTATCAGTTTTGAAGGATTTTCTGGCTTTATCGGATGGTTGTGCATAATCAGGCACGAGGGCGTCTTTTCCGGCTGCGCTGATTTCCACCCGAACCGGTCGATTGCCGATCTTCTGCCCGCTGAGTGCGGTTACAATCCGAGCAGCTGACTCAACCGGTACATCGACAAAGGTGTACCGGCCGTAAAGGGCAATCGCGCCAATCTGCTTTCCGGTAAGTGAAGTACTGGAGCAGATTGCTTTGACGACGTGAGCCGGCTGCACCTGGTCATCTGTTCCAACGTTGAGAAAGAGGCGGATCATGCCCGGTTCAAGCTTCTTTTTACGCTTTTTCTTTTCCCGGAACTCAGACTCAGCCAAGTCACCGTCATCCTCATGCGTGTTGCCACGCAGCAATGCCGCCTGGAATTCCCTGTCTGCAGTTCCTCCGGTGAAACGCTTAGCGGCAGACTGTCTGATGTTGGTTTTCTTGTTCTTGGCAATCATCTCTTCATATGGGACAACCGGTTCGATTTCGTTTGTTTGAAGCAGTTTTTGCCCAAGGGATTGCCGGATCAGGGCAGCCGCCACGTCTGCCGTCGTATAAAACGCATTGCCGCTCTCAGTGGCATTCAGATCCGTTACGAACTGTTCGACCGCGTTCAGGTAGCTGTCAAGGCCACCTGCAGCCATGATGTCCCGTGTCTCGTCAAGGATGGTGAAAACGCGTGTCTCAGTAACCTGAACAAGAGAAGGCGGTTGTGTGCAAATGATGTTTGATCGGGTGAACCTCTGGATACTCTTCAAATCAAAAATCTCACGTCCGACGACAAATGTATAGGCTTTGCCTGAACGGCCGGCGCGCGCTGTCCGGCCGATCCGATGGACATAATACTCCTCATCCTGGGGCAAATCGTAATTGATGACGACTTCGATGTTGTCAACATCGATACCGCGGGCAGCAACATCCGTTGCGACCAGCAGTTCGACTTCGCCGCTGCGAAAGCGGTTCATGACCCGGGTGCGGCTGATCTGTTTCATATCTCCATGCAGCGCTTCGGCTGAGTATCCACGTGTCTGCAAACGCTCATAAACATCGTCGACTTTGCGTTTAGTATTGCAGAAGATGAGCGCCAGCCTGATGCGTTCTGATTCGATCAGGCGGCACAGGACTTCAATTTTACTGGACTCGCGTACTTCAATGTAATACTGCTCGATGTTGTCGACTGTAAGCTGCCTGGGTACGATACGGACATGGACTGGATCATTCAGGTATCGATTCGTCAATTCAAGAATCGCCGGTGGCATTGTCGCCGAAAAGAGGATACGCTGGATCGAATCAGGGGTGTCAGCGAGGATGATATCGATATCCTCCTTGAATCCCATGTTAAGCATCTCATCAGCCTCATCAAGGATGATGCCGCTCAGTTGATCCAGGCGGATCGTCTTGCGCCGCATGTGGTCCATGACCCGGCCGGGCGTGCCGACAAT
>JAWSUP010000589.1:0-1704 GCA_033549405.1 Bacillota bacterium
GGCGCAGCAGCCGCAGGCGGTTGTGGTCGCAGGACAGGCGGGAGCAGGAGAATGGACCTGCGCATGCGGTGCAGTCAATACTGGCAAGTTTTGTCCAGAATGTGGCCAGCCGCGGCCGGAAACCCATACCTGTGCCAATTGCGGGCATCAGGTGACGGGCAATAAGCCGAAATTCTGCGCCGAGTGTGGCAAGCCATTTTAGGCCGGTAATTGGAGATAGAGTAACGTGGCAACTGCGACTTATAAATGTCCAAACTGCGGGGCGGGGCTCTTATTTGATCCTGAACTGCAGAAACCAAAATGTGACTTTTGCCTGAGCGAGTTCACAATAGCGGAGCTTGAGGCTTATAACCAGAAGCTGGAAGATCAGGCAGTTCGTACAGACGACCGTGATGCAACCGATCGCCCGGATGAAACTGGATCGGTGGAAGATCATCTGATCGGTTACCACTGCAACAGCTGTGGAGCAGAGGTTGTGACAGAAGAAACAACAACTGCGACTTTTTGCTACTATTGCCACAATCCCGTTCTGCTGACAGAACGTCTGACCGGCACTTACCGACCCCAGAAGGTCATTCCCTTTGCCTTTGACAAAGAAAAGGCCGTTCAGATTTTCAAGGACTGGGCCGGTAAGCGCAAGTTTATCCCAAAGGATTTCACCAGTGCATCGCAGTTGGAGAAGACCACCGGCCTTTATCTGCCTCATTGGATGGCTGATTATCAGGCAGACATCGATTACGCCGGAACAGCAACCAACCTGCGCATGTGGGTAGCAGGCAACATGGAGTATACAGAACACAAGGAATTTGCCATCTCCCGCCAGGGATCCATCGATGTCAACCATGTCCACGAAGTGGCGATCCGCAAGATCGACAAGCACCTGATCGATTCCATAACACCTTACAATGAAAGCCAGGCGGTGGATTTTTCATTGGCTTATCTGAGCGGATTCTTTGCTGAGAAGTACGACATATTGCAGCCGGATATTCAGCCGATCGTAGAAAACCGGGTCAGACAGTATGCATCGACACTGGTCCAGGAGACTATTGGCGCTTACAGCCGTGTCAATATGACGCGCAAAGATGTTAACTTGATACCTAAGGCCTGGCATTATGCATTGCTGCCGGCCTGGATATTGACCTATTTCTACCGTGGCAAGACGTTCATCTATGCCATTAATGGCCAGACTGGCAAAGTGCATGGTGAATTGCCTGTTGACCAGAAGAAACTGAGCCTGACATCAGCCTTGATTGCGGCCATCGTGCTGATCTTGCTTTTACTGGGAGGCTTACTCATATGGTAAAGGGCAAGCTGAAAATTGTTGTTTGCGTCGTTTTTGTACTGCTCTTATTTGTTCAGCCGGTCCATGCTGAAAAAGAGCTGGTTGTCGACCAGGCGGATGTTTTCTCGGGAAGCGAGATTGTGCAGCTTGCAGAGGAAGCGCGACTGCTGGGCGAATCATATGGCATGGACATCGTGATCGTCACGACACAAGACGCCCGGGGCAAAACGGCAAGGGAATATGCCGATGATTTCTTTGATGAGCAGGGGTATGGTATCGGCGATGATTACAGCGGGATTCTGTTCCTGATCGACTATGACAATCGGGAAGCCTATGTCAGCACATCCGGTCTTGCAATCCGATATCTGACCGATCAACGCATTGAGTCAGTTCTGGACGCAGTAATTGACGGAGGACTGGCA
>JAWSUP010000590.1:0-1694 GCA_033549405.1 Bacillota bacterium
GGTACATCAGGGGGAAACCTGGCTTCAACCAGCCGGGTTTGGCCACTTCCGCAAGGTTGTGGCTTTTCTTGTAGAGGTGGTGTACCAGGAAATACTCCGTCAGCTGATCGATCTTGGCCGTGACGGCCGTTGAGCGCCGGTCCGGTGGTATGGACGTCAGTGCTTTCAGCGCTTTGGCCACACCCATATGACAGCTGTGCCGGCCCCAGCACATTTCATAACGCGCATAAGCAGGATCTTTCGGTGGCTGGTCGTCCCCGTCATCGGCGCGCTGCAGCCGGACGATCCAGTCGATACCCTGCTGAACCCGTGCGTCGTCCAGAAAGCCCAGCCGGATCAGGCTGTAAACCATATTGCCTGTCAAGCAGGGGATGACGCCACTGGCCAGACCGGTGCCTGTTTTTGCACTGGTCGTGTAGGAAAAGCCGCCCGATTCTGGATGCTGGCTGTGTTTAAGGATGAATTGCCCTGCATGTCGGACCTGGGGGTGTGCCGGATCGGCGCACAGCTCCGCCAGCAGCAGAAGTGTCCAGACGGTTCCTTTGTATTTGGCCGTATAGAATCGCTCGGGGTCGTCCCAAGAGCCATCCTCATTTTGCAGGGACAGCAGATCAGGGACAAGTCCTTCGCGCATGATGGCCGCCCGGGCGGAGCGAACCTCCGGGTCGTCAGCCGGTTTGCCCATAAGGCCGGTCAAGGCTACATAGCGGACAGATGGCTCAGATGGCTCAAGCAGCCAGGTCAGCACAGAGTCCGGTTCTTGATCTGTATCACGGGCGGATGATGTGGTCATGGCGAACGCCTCCTGTCATGGCCAGCTGTCAGATAAGGTCTGTTAATTAAACTCAAGACCTGCCCGATTTCGTATCCCAGGCACTTGATTTGACCGTTCGGCCTTGGTAGCATAAATCCCGTATCCATTATAACCCAGGCAGGAGGCTTTATGTTTACCAAAATTCTGTATGTCGTGGCGGCGGTATTGCTGTTGCTTTCTTGGTTCAAGAACCGCCAGAAAACAAAAATGGCGCTCAAGAAAGCCTGGAAAGCTTTCGAGAACATCTTGCCCCAGTTTCTGATCATCATCCTGATCGTCGGCATGGTGCTGGCCGTGCTCAATCCGGATGTCATCTCCAGGCTGATCGGCCAGGAGTCAGGCTGGTTTGGCCTCGTCATCGCTTCACTGATCGGATCCATCACGCTGATCCCCGGATTTGTCGCCTTCCCTCTGGCTTCAGCCCTCCTGAAAAGCGGCGCCGGCTTCATGCAGATCGCGATCTTTATCTCGACCCTGATGATGGTCGGTATTGTGACAATCCCGGTAGAAATCAAGTATTTCGGCAAGAAAGCGACATTGACCCGCAATATCCTGGCGTTTGCTTTTTCCTATGTCGTCGCCGTCACGATCGGGGTGGTGCTGTCATGAATCAGAAAATAAAAGGCCTGCTCAAGCGCTACCGGTTCTTTTTCGTTCTCGCAGCTGTCAATCTTACCCTCCTGTTTGCTTTCCCGGATATTGGCCGGCGATCATTCGAGATTACAGGCAGTAGCATCCTGGAGATGCTTTCTGTACTGCCACCGATCTTCATCCTCCTGGGTCTCATGGACGTCTGGATCAAACGCGATACCATGATCCGGTTGATGGGCGAAAAATCAGGCATAACCGGCATCCTGATCGCCTTCTTCCTCGGATCTGC
>JAWSUP010000591.1:0-1692 GCA_033549405.1 Bacillota bacterium
GATCCTGATGGACCTCGCCAATCAGTGCGGCGGCCTGGTCGTCGGTACAGGCGACCTTTCGGAACTCGCACTCGGCTGGGCCACATATAACGGAGACCACATGTCCATGTATGCCGTCAACAGCTCTGTCCCCAAGACGCTTGTCCGTCACCTGGTTCGCCATGCGGCGGATGACCGGCAGCCAGAATTAAGGAAGCTGCTGCTGGACATTGTCGCGACACCGGTCAGTCCGGAATTGCTGCCGCCTCAAAATGGCGAAATCGCCCAGAAAACCGAGCACATCGTCGGCCCTTACGAACTGCATGATTTCTTCTTGTATTATTTTGTCCGGTATGGCTTTTCACCCCTGAAAATATTACGTCTGGCCAATATAGCCTTTGCTGGCCAATATGACCAGATCGCCATCAGACAGTGGCTGACTGTCTTTATCCGGCGCTTTTTCTCCCAGCAATTCAAGCGGTCCTGCATGCCGGATGGACCCAAGATCGGCAGTGTCACCTTGTCACCTCGCGGCGACTGGCGCATGCCCAGCGATGCAGCCGTAGCCGTCTGGCTCGATGCGCTGAACGCCTGACCGCCGTACAATCAGGTCTTGGGTTGTAAAAGGAGCATCAGGACTTTTTCCGCGTAGCAGGCAGCTTCGGTCTGGACGGTATAACGCCTGTTGCGCACTTGAAAATCGACCAGATGGGCGCTGCAGTCGAGCAATTTCAGACTCTGCAACGGCACCTCGAAGCCATTCTCATCTGCCAGGAACAGAATGCGCTGGCTCGTGATGACCAGCTCGCCGTCAATTTGATCGTCGGCTTGCGCAGGCAACAGGATTTCCTGGGGGCGGACGATGTAGTAATACTGCCCGCCCGAGTAACGCACGGCCAGACGGGTGGGATCGATCTTCAGTCCTTCAGGCAGCGGTGCGAACAGCAGCCGTTTGCTTGGGACATAAAAATGGCAGACCTCGAATTCACGCATATCGACCCGTGGATGGTAACGGTTTGGCAGCTTTCCACTGTCGATCAGTTTTGCCTGGCCTTCCGGAAAATCAGGCATGTTATCCAGATCACAGGCATCCTCAGGATTTTTACGGGCGCGTAACCGTGACCGCAAAAACAGAATCCAGGCAATGGCCGCTACAGCGCCGGTTAAAATGCCGAACAAGCGCCAGTCATTTTGTGATGACCGGTCCATCCAGAATGCCAGTGCAGCCAACAGTGAAAACAGGCATGCGGCCAGCAAGTGTGTCTGTAAGCCGGGTCGCTTCACGCTGACACCTCCGGTTGTTCCTGTACAGCAGTTGCAGCACTCTGCCACCTTCGGTCAAGCGTTATCATGCCAGTATTCCTTTTGCTCATTAAGATAGCGTTCCAATTGTGGCAGAGGCATGGGTAATTCGGCAAGCCCTGCCATGGCGTAGGGTCTCAGCCGCTCTAAAAGCTCAGTTGCCATATCGATACGACCCAAGGCCGCTTGAGGCTGGTTGATCCGTTCGATCGCCTTGATTGTCTGTTCAAGCTCTTTCAAATCTGTCGACAATGTCAGATAATAATAAGGAGCGCAGGAAGCACACAGGCCGTGGACATCGGTCTCTAATGTGAACCCTCGTTTCTGGCAGCATTTACACTTTGCCATGAAGCCTCCTTGCGGCACAGTCTTCTGATGGCCGCTCTGACCGCTCGCATCTATTATACCGCT
>JAWSUP010000592.1:0-1684 GCA_033549405.1 Bacillota bacterium
CGGCCAGTTCTGCCGATGACCCGTCCAAGTCCAGCACGATTTTACCGGTGCTTTTCAGCGCTCGCATGGCATCACGCCCGTCCAGTTGCGCGAGCAACCCGGTGACCTGTGGGATCAGCTTGCCGAAACGGCGCCCCAGGGTGCGCAGCTGAGGCTTAAACCGGTAATCAACCAGGGTCTCGCTGCTGTCGAGGTATTCGACGCGGCGGACGTTGAGCTCTTCGGCAATCAGATCCTGGTATGGTTTGGGCAGGACGCGCGGCGCCACACAGTAGAGGGTTGCCAGCGGCTGGCGGTTTTTGATCGCTGCCGCATTGCGGGCAGCCCGGCCAAGCACGACAACAGTGAGGACATCCGCCATATTCTTTTCCAGATCATGGTCGATGAACTGCTTATCTGCAACGGGAAAATCGCACAGGTGCACACTTTCCAGCGCATATGGCGCATGGCTCAGGACCAGGTTGCGATACATGGATTCAGCCATAAAAGGAACGAACGGAGCCGTCAGGCGGGTCAACGCCTCAAGCACTGTATACAGCGTCATATACGCATTGATCTTGTCCTGGTTCATGTCAGCCTTCCAGAAGCGTTCACGGCTGCGGCGCACATACCAGTTGGACAAATCATCTACAAAAGACTGGATCGCACGTGCAGACGTTGTGATGTCATATTGATCCAATCCACGGTCAACCTGGCTAATCAGCGTGTTAAGGCGGCTGAGAATCCAGCGATCCAGTTCGCTGAGCAATTGTCGCTCAAGGGTGTAGTGCGTCGGGTCAAAATCATCGATGCGGGCGTACATGATATAGAACGCATATGTATTCCAGAAAGTTCCCATAAATTTGCGCTGGGCTTCGCTGACGGCTTCTTCTGAAAACCGCGACGGCAGCCATGGTGCGCTGCCGGTATAAAAGTACCAGCGAACGGCATCTGCACCCTGCTTGTTCAGAATGGACCATGGATCGATGACGTTGCCTTTGTGCTTGGACATTTTCTGGCCATTTTTATCCTGAACCAGGCCGAGTACGATGACATTTCGGTAAGGCGAAGCGTCGAACAGTACAGTGCCAAGAGCCATCAGGGTATAGAACCAGCCACGCGTCTGGTCGAGCGCTTCAGATATAAAATCGGCAGGGAAGTTTATCTCGAACTGCTCTTTGTTCTCAAATGGATAATGCCACTGGGCGAATGGCATGGAGCCGGAGTCGAACCAGCAGTCGATCACTTCACTGACCCTGGTCATCCGGCCGCCGCACTGCTGACAGCGCAGATGCACCTGGTCGATATAAGGCTTATGCAGTTCAATGTCAAGAGGACAGTCATCCGACAGCGCGCGCAGTTCAGCGATGCTGCCGACCAGATGCCGGTGGCCGCAGCCGCACTCCCAGATCGGCAGCGGAGTTCCCCAGTAGCGCTCCCGCGAGATGCCCCAATCGATGACATTTTCGAGGAAATTGCCGAACCGGCCATCACGGATGGTCTCCGGAATCCAGTTGACGGTGGCATTGTTTTTTAGCAGATTGTCGCGGACTTCTGTCATCCGGACAAACCAGGAATCGCGCGCATAATAGATCAAGGCCGTGTCACAGCGCCAGCAAAATGGATAGCTGTGCTCGTATGGCATGGTCTTGATCAGAAGGCTGTCACGCCTGAGTTTATCCGTCAAGCCGGGATCGGCGTCTTT
>JAWSUP010000593.1:0-1673 GCA_033549405.1 Bacillota bacterium
AGATCGTCATCCTGGATGAACCGACACTCGGCATGGACCTGTTCTAGAAGCGGCAGCTGGTCAGCATCATTGAACACCTCAAGACGGAGGGCAAAACGGTTGTTGTGATCAGCCACGAAATACCTCTGGTGTTTCAGATCGCTGACGAAATTATTGTCCTCAATGACGGCGTCAAGCTGATGCAGGGATCCCGTCAGGATCTTGCCGCCTGCGACGCGCTGTTTGCGCGGATCAACATCAACCTGCCGCCAGTCGTCCGCCTGGCGAGACACTTCGGATTTACCGCCGGGTGCTGCGATGTGCCATCTTTTATCCAGGAAGTCGAAACCAGGCTGGCCGCCGGACAACCGGCCCCTGTTATGACAGGAGGTCAGTAAATGGGCGATTTTCTGCAATATGTTGAACTTGATTCTTTCTTGCACAGGCTGGATCCGCGGACCAAGTTCTTGTTTTTCATTATCATGTCTGTCTTGACATCCTTTGTACGCAGCGGAGCTGCCCTGTTGTTTCTGCTCATTGTCTTTTCAGTCATCTGGATCATGGGCCGGATCGGCGTTTATATGGTCATCCTGGTAAAAAAGATCAAGGTGCTGCTAATATTCATTTTCTTGCTGTGGCTGGTACTTGGTGTTTTCCGCGTCAATGACGGCCCGGTCATCTATCGGACGGTTTTACTGGTGCTGGGCCGGGATGTCACGATCAGCCTGGAGTGGTTTGACATCTATAAAGGCGCTGTCTTCGCCACCCGCGTCTTTCTCATGATCTCCGCTTTCTACACCGTCATCCTCACCACGAATTTCAGCCAGATCATCCTCGGACTCCGTTCGTGGCGCATTTCCTACGCACTGGCATTTGGCATCGGCTTGGTCTTCCAGATCATCCCGATCGTCGTCAAGGAATTTGCCACCATCATCGAGGCACAGAGTTCCCGGGGTCTGGAAGTCGAGCAATGCAGCGCCCTGGCCAAGATGAAGAATTATGTCATCGTGTCGTTGCCGCTGATGTTCCGTGTCCTGAGCAAAGGCCATTCGATTTCACTGGCCATGCACTATTACAAGCTCAACTTCAAGGTGAGACGCACGTCCTACAAGGTGATTCAACCGACATACCGAGACACGGTCTTTGCGGTTACCTATGTCCTTGCGGCAGCCGCGGCTGTCCTGTTACAGATATGGTTTTATATTCCGCTTTAGAGCGGTGCTATACAAACGGAATTATAGATAAACGCCACTTCAGGGAGGGTTGTACGATGATTGCAAAATGGGAAAACCTGACACGCGATGAGATCGCTGCGATCGACAAGCAATCGGCTATCGTGTTTCTGCCTACATCCGCAACGGAACAGCACGGCGCGCATCTGCCGGTCGGAACCGATGCCATTATCCTGGCCCGACTAATCGACCTGATCATTGAACGGGAAACCTGGGAAGCCGGCAGCCTGATCTTCGCCCCTCAGCTGCTGGTCGGAAAAAGCAACGAACACATGGGCTTTGCCGGCACACTGACATTTGGCACCCAAACCTACTACGCCATGCTCCATGACCTTGCCTCTGCGATTGCCCAAAGCGGCTTTAAAAAGCTGGTCCTGCTGAACAGCCACGGCGGCAACACGGACATGCTGAACCTGATCAGTCGTGACCTGCGCATCGATTTTGGTCTGAATGTGTTTGTCT
>JAWSUP010000594.1:0-1651 GCA_033549405.1 Bacillota bacterium
AGATCAAGGGCTTGATTGTGTCGAAGAGTGGGCATGTCGGTGTCTATATCGGTAACGGCGAGGTCATCGAGGCGCACGGCACCAAGTCAGGGGTTATCAAGACCCGACTGACAAAGGATGTCAATGAAACCGGCTGGACTCGATGGTTTAAGTGTCCATACATTGATTATGTGACTGAAGATAAAAGCATCTATGTGGTGCAGCGGGGTGATTCGCTGTGGTCAATCGCCAGAAGGCTGCTGGGTGACGGTAGGCGGTATCTGGAACTGGCCAAACTCAATGGCATAACCGCGCCCTACACAATCCATACGGGTCAGGTGCTAACGATTGAGGGCGTACGGTTGTACACGGTCAAAGACGGTGACAGTCCGTGGCGGATCGCTCAGGAACTGCTGGGTGATGGCAGACGATACCAGGAAATTGTGGAACTAAACGGCCTGAAAGAGCCGTATATCATTTATACCGACCAAATCTTGAAAATTCCAAATAAGTGAAAGAAGGGAAACAACATGAACAAAGCAATGATAATAAAAGACTCTGTGCTGGTGGCACTTTCGGTTGCCGGCAGTTTTTTAGCCAGAACATTGGGAGGGTGGGATACAGCCTTGCATACGCTCATCATCCTAATGGCGATTGACTATATTTCTGGACTCCTGATCGCCGGTGTCTGGCAGAAGTCTAATAAGTCTCAGACGGGCGCGCTCGAGTCCAAGGCTGGATTCAAGGGACTGATTCGTAAGGGGTTGATCCTTTTGGTCGTGCTGATCGGGGTGCAGTTGGATGCAATCCTTGGCCTGCAGGCGTTTTGCCGTACAGCGATTATCCTGTTCTTCTGCGGAAATGAAGGACTGTCGATCGTGGAGAACCTGGGTATCATGGGTGTGCCGCTGCCGGATTTTATCAAGGAAAAGTTCGAACTATTAAGACAGAAGGGTAATCCGGAGCAGAAGGAATAACGATATAGGCCTGGCACGTGAGATGTGTGCCAAGCTGTCAAATTATAGGAGGAAACAACAACTATGCCGCGATTCAGAACAGTCAATGATGCTTACAAATCTCTTAAGGAGCAGGATCCGGGAACGTCACTGACTCCATATTTCATTCGCATGATGGTCATGAACGACGAGATTCCTGCCATCAAGGCGGGGAAGAAATTCCTTCTTGATTTCGATGCGCTGCTTGAACATCTGGAGAAGAAGCTCTCTGATCCGAAACCTCAGGAAGTGCCGAAAACAGGCGGTATCAGGCCGATTTTGGCAAGAAGAAAATAGCACTATTAACTTGCTATTAGCCAAACACAGAGGTACTATCACAGACGATGAAGGGTGAAGGGAGTGCAGCAGTATGGCGACTATAACGCAGAGAGGCGATGCGTATCACATCATGGTCAGTTGTGGCTATGATGTTAAAAATCGTCAAATCAGGAAATGCATGAACTGGCGTCCGGAGCCGGGCATGACGCAAAAGCAGATAGAAAAGGCGGTCAATGAGGCCGCTGTTTTATTTGAGAATAAAGTGCGGCAGGGTCAGGTGCTGGACGGTTCAATCACCTTTGCCGAGTTCATTGACCGGTGGATGACGGAATACGCCGAGAAGCAGCTGGCTCCCAAAACCTATCATCGTTATGTGTCTTTTATGCAGCGCATCATTC
>JAWSUP010000595.1:0-1635 GCA_033549405.1 Bacillota bacterium
GTGCTGGATTACGAGGCCAATGCCGGTCTTAACGGGATACGACAGACCTTGCCGACCTTTCTGGACATTCTCCGCCAGGCGCATCCTGCAGTGCCGATCGTTGTTCTGTCAAAACCCCGCTACGCCCAGGAGCGGTTCGATTCAGAACTTCGAAAAGAAAGGCTTTCGGGAGCGTCTTATCAACGTCAATTGATTAAAGATCGACGCAGTCAGGGGGATCATAACCTCCATTTCATCAATGGCGGCAGGATGCTGGGACGCGATTTTGACCTTTGCAGTGTCGACGGTGTGCATCCAACCGATCTGGGCTTCTGGCGCATGGCCCGCTATCTGACACCGGTTATCCGTCAGTTCTTGGTTTGACAGCAGATTGACGATAATATCGGAATGAGGCATGACCTGTATGAATAAATATCAGCTGTATAGAATTGAACCATAATCTATGAAAAGGTATAAAAATGGAAAATCACCTTCATTCCAACCACCCGATCTACAACCTTCTGCCTATGGAGGTAGAGGGTTTCGACTCTTTAGCTGACTTGGCTCTTGACATGAGGTGGTCGTGGGATCACTCTGGAGACAAATTGTGGCACAAGCTGGAGCCGACACTGTGGGACCTGACACACAACCCGTGGGTCGTTCTGCAAACAGTCTCCACAGATCAATTGAGTCAGGCATTGGCTGATCCTGTCTTTCGAAAAAATTTAGATGACCTGATACAGGCAAGACAAAACGCGTTTGAGTCTCCCGCATGGTTCCAAATCAATTATGCTCAGTCACCTTTGACTACCGTTGCATACTTCAGCATGGAATTCATGCTGAGTGAGGCACTCCCCATCTATTCTGGAGGGCTGGGAAATGTTGCCGGTGATCAGCTTAAAGCGGCAAGTGACCTCGGCATACCGGTGGTTGGGGTCAGTCTGCTTTATCAGCAGGGCTATTTTCGACAGGTGATTGACCGATATGGTGCCCAACAGGCCATATTCCCATATAATGATCCAGGGCAACTGCCAATCACCCCAGTGCGTTGCTCGGGTGGGGAGTGGCTGCGGTTTCAACTGGATCTGCCAGGATTTGCAGTCTGGCTTCGTGTCTGGCAAGTTCAGGTCGGCAGAGTGAAATTATTCCTTCTTGACAGTAACGATGCAGCAAATTATCCGCCATATCGCGGCATTACCAGCGAACTGTACGGTGGAACACCGGAACTGCGTCTCCAGCAAGAGCTGGTCCTGGGAATTGGCGGCTGGCAGTTGCTGACAGCTCTGGGCATCAAACCGGAGGTTTGTCATCTGAACGAGGGACATGCTGCCTTTGCCGTGCTGGAACGTGCCCGATGCATGATGGAGAAGACTGGGCTTGATTTCAACAGCGCATTGACTGTTACACGAGCCGGCAACCTTTTCACCACGCATACGGCAGTAACCGCCGGTTTTGATCGCTTTACACCAGCCCTCATCACACAATACCTTGGCAGATATGCTGAGCAAAAACTGCACATCACACAGCAGGATCTGTTTGCTTTAGGCCGCCTGAATCCAAAAGATACAATGGAATTTTTCAACATGGCCTACCTGGCCATTCATGCGAGCGGTGCCGTGAATGGCGTCAGTCAGTTACATGGGAAGGTGAGCCGGC
>JAWSUP010000596.1:0-1618 GCA_033549405.1 Bacillota bacterium
GGAATGCGGGCCGTTTCCAGCACAGGTTGTCCCATATTGACGGTCACCTCGCAGACTCTTCCGTTCTGCACACGGAGATTCAGGGTCTTAAGTCCGCTCAAGGTTTCGATGACCAATGTCTTTTTATCTGTCAGACCGCGGTCATAGACGTACTTGGCGACACATCGGATGGCATTGCCGCACATCAGACCGCGGGACCCGTCCCGGTTGTACATGTCCATCATGAAGTCGGCTGTCTCTGATGGCCGAATCAGGACAAGACCGTCAGACCCCACCCCGAAATGGCGGTCGCTGATTCTCCTGGCCAGAGCCGGCAAGTTGTCGGGTATGGTTGCAAGGGCGTTGATGTAGATATAATCATTGCCGATTCCATGCATTTTGGTAAACTCCAGGCGTATGTCTTTGCTCATAGCAAACCTCCGGTTCTGTGACCTGCCCCTTAGGGTGTCGGGCGGTCTGGCTGAATGACCCAGTGTGCAACATCGACTAACCGCGCGCCGGTCTCCATGCTTTTTGTCTGCAGATAGCGATGCGCTTCCTGTTCGCTGCATTGACGGCGGTTCATCAGCAAGTATTTGGCCTGCTCGATGATTTTCTGTTCCTCAGGCGTCCGTTTGCCGGCCGGGTCGGCCTTACTGCCGACCGCAGCAGGACGGGGCTGTCCGATCAGGCTGCTTCGGTTTGTTATCACCTGTCTTGTTTCCAGCAGCTGCCTCGTAGCGTCGGTCAGCATCTGGGCGTTGATCGGCTGGGTCAACGTATAAATACCCGGGTCGATCAGCAGTCCCTGCTGGCGCGGTGTAACCAGAACCAGCATGTCGAATGTATCAGGCAACAGATGCATGATTTCCCTGGCTGTCAGATCAATCAGGCGATAAGGACAGATGACGACGCCACCTTCATCGATCATGCTGGCCTGCTGGAGAATCTGCGCACCAGAAACACACGAAGCGGTGACAAGATGACCCTGACGTACCAGAACCTGCCTGACAGTCATGGCAACCTTTTGATCGCTGAAGGCAATGATCAGATGACGCACGGTCATGTCCTCCTCTCCGGCGTTTGACAGCTATAGCCCGGTTTGGCCACGCCTTGCTTCTGACCATTATCATTAATATTTGCGCAGATAGGTGTCCAGTTCCCAGCGTGAGACCTTAATGCGGTAATCGTCCCACTCCTGGCGTTTGGCTTCAATATATTTCTGCTGAATGTGCGTACCGAGCACACTGCTGATGAGCGGATCCTTTTCCATCTCATTGAGCGCTTCGTCAAGACTGCCTGGCAGACTGCCGATGTTGAGCGTTTCGCGATCCACGGCTGAGAGCGCATAAATATTGACATCAGTCGGCGGTGGCGGCAGGAGATTGCGGCGAATGCCGTCGAGACCTGCGGCCAGGCAGATAGCCAGCTCCAGATAGGGGTTGCAGGCCGGGTCAGGATTGCGCAATTCAATGCGTGTGGCGGTCCCGCGCGAATCAGGGATACGGATCAGGGGGCTTCTGTTGCGGTTTGACCAGGCGATGTAGCACGGCGCCTCATATCCGGGGACAAGTCTCTTGTAGGAATTGACCAGCGGGTTGGTAATGGCGCACATACCGCGAATGTGTGCCATCAGGCC
>JAWSUP010000597.1:0-1584 GCA_033549405.1 Bacillota bacterium
ATCGTTTTTCCTGCTCTTCATCGGAAACCGAGAACCAGTACTTGATCAGAATGATGCCGGAGCGGATCAGCATCTTCTCGAATTCAGGGCAGGTACGCAGAAACTCGCGCAGTTCGTCTTCAGAGCAGAATCCCATGACACGTTCGACACCGGCACGGTTGTACCAGCTCCGGTCAAATAGCACAATTTCGCCTGCAGCCGGTAAACGGGAGACATAACGCTGGAAATACCATTGGGTCTGCTCTTTTTCCGTCGGTACCGGCAGCGCTTCAACGCGGCAGATGCGAGGATTGAGCTCTTCCATGATCCGTTTGATGACGCCGCCTTTGCCGGCAGCATCGCGTCCCTCAAAAATAACAACAACTTTGAGCCCTTTGAACTTAACCCATTCTTGCAGTTTGACCAACTCAAGTTGCATCTTTTCCAGTTCTCGCTTGTACACACTTTTTTTGATGACAGTTCGTGGCTTGTCTTTATTTTTCTGTCCCATCAATCATCGCTCCTTTCTGAGCGTCCACACCGGGCAAGGCCTATAATTGATTGTAACATACCCATTTGTTTGTGATATGATGAATTGCAGATAATGGGTTGTTATAAAATTGCTTGGTCATTTTCCCGAAGGACTGACGTCCTTGGTCAATCCTTCGGGAAATCTATTGCACAAATTAATTATTAACAGCCACTAAAGGGAATGAGACTTGCTTTATTGAGAGGGAATTGACTTGTGAAATGGTTGAAATCCTATATGCCAACTTATTTGCATTTCGCCCTTCCGGCATGGGTTTGCCTGCTGGTTGAAGCCCTGATCGATCTGAGTCTGCCGACCCTTCTGGCCTCGATTGTCAACCGGGGCGTCATGGTGCAGGACATGGACCATATTGTCCGCGTCGGAACGTTGATGCTGGGACTGGCACTGTTCGGTGCGCTGGCAGGTTTGTCGCGCAACTGGCTGTCTACCCACGCGTCACAGAATCTGGGCACACAGATCCGCGGGGACCTGTTCCGCAAGACACAGGCCATGTCGCTGGCGACTGCCCGGCAGATCGGAACGGCGTCGCTGATTACGCGGCTGACAAATGATGTCATGCAGATCCAGAACCTGTCGTTCATGCTGACACGCATTTTTATTAGGGCGCCGCTTCTTCTGATCGGCGGTATCTTTATGGCCGTG
Organism: Bacillota bacterium; assembly: GCA_033549405.1. Lineage (GTDB taxonomy): Bacteria > Bacillota > Clostridia > Saccharofermentanales > UBA5734 > JAAYBY01. The sequence continues at coordinate 1,172 of JAWSUP010000597.1, forward strand.
ATGCTCAATCCCCAAATGGCGGTGATCCTGGTCTTCATCCTGCCGCTCCTTGCTTTATTGATCTTTATCCGCGTTAAACGCGGCTTCCCGCTGTTTCGCAAAGTGCAGGTGGCGATCGATCGTGTAAATGGCGTTTTGCGCGAATTTTTGGCCGGCGTACGTGTCGTCAAGGTGTTTAACCGTATGGATTACGAAGGTGAACGCTTTGATGGCGCCAACCGGAACCTGTCGAATCTCAGCATTACGGCCGCCCGTTCCATGGCGACGATTCAACCGCTGATTTTCATCCTGATGAACGGCAGTATCATCGCCCTGCTCTGGCTCGGTGGTGTCCGGGTTAATTCAGGCGGCACCCAGGTCGGTGATATCATGGCTTTCATCAACTACTTCCAGCAGATCCTCCATGCTATGAC
>JAWSUP010000598.1:0-1556 GCA_033549405.1 Bacillota bacterium
GCATTTTCCAGAAAAACGGTTGCCGTCATCGGTGATTCCACTTTTCTGCATTCCGGCATCACCGGCCTGCTGAACAGCGTCTACAATCGCAGCGACAGCACGATTCTTATATTGGACAATTCGATCACGGGCATGACAGGGCATCAGCAGAACCCGTCAACCGGCCGTGATATCCGCCTGCAGTCTGCTCCTGCCGTTGACCTGGCCGAGTTATGCCGCGTGCTGGGTGCTGCCACGATACGCGAAGTCGATCCAGCTGATACCTGGCAGGTCGAAAAAGTTGTCGCGGAGGAAGTTGCCAGAGCCGGTGTTTCGGTCATCATCGCGCGCCGTCCTTGCGCCCTGATTCCGGAAGGACGCGGCAGACCTGAACGTGCTGTCCGTGTCGATCTGGACAAATGCAGGCGCTGCCGCGCTTGCATGCGGATCATGTGCCCTGCCCTGGTCGCAGGACCGGACGGTTACCCGGTCATAGACCCGAACAGTTGCAACGGCTGCCAGCTCTGCATACGCGTTTGTAAATTCGACGCCTTGAGCCAGGGAGGTGATCGGACATGATCGAGCGACTCAATCTTGTTCTGGCCGGTGTAGGCGGCCAGGGCACCCTCGTAGCCGGAAAACTCCTGGGGCTGGTCGCAACCAGTCTCGGCCTTGATGTCCGGGTCTCTGAAGTCCACGGCATGGCTCAGCGCGGCGGCAGCGTCATCACATACGTCCGCATGGCACCCCGCGTCCATTCACCGATTGTGGAGCCGGGAGCAGCCGACATCATTCTGGCATTTGAAGAGCTGGAAGCATTGCGCTGGGCCCATCTGCTGGGCAAAGACGGTGTCCTCCTGATCAACAAAAGCCGCGTCATCCCGATGTCCGTCGGCATGGGTCAGGCAAAATATCCGGAAAACATCATCGGTCGGCTCCAGGAAGCCGTCGGTAAACGCGCGACTGTCCGGTCGATCGATGCATCGGATCTGGCGCGCCAGGCCGGCAGTGAAAAGTCAGTCAACATTGTCATGATTGGGGCTATGGCCCACTATCTGGCGATACCCGATCACTGCTTTGCCGAAGCGATCAATCAAGTATTCCCGAAAAAATTGCAGCATATGAACCAGAAGGCGTATCGTCTCGGATCTGATATAATGAAAGAAGGTCATGAAGATCTATAGGAGGTGCCCGTGATGCTTGTAAAACAGATTTCGGTTTTTCTGGAAAACAAATCCGGCAGGCTGGCTGATGTGACCCGGTCACTCAAAGACCAGCAGATTGACATTCGTGCCCTTTACATTGCCGACACAACAGAATACGGCATTTTGCGCATGATTGTCGACCAGCCGGAGAAAGCTCAGGAAGTCCTGTCAAAAGCGGGATTTACGGTCAGTTCGACCAATGTGATTGCCATTGCGATTGCCGACCGCCCTGGGACCCTCGATGACGCCCTGGAAACACTCAGTTCCGGTTCGATTTCGGTTGATTACCTGTATGCCTTTGTCGGACGCTCTTTCGATGATGCCATTGTGATCATACGCGTCGAGAATCCACTGCTGGCCTTGCAGAAGCTG
>JAWSUP010000599.1:0-1521 GCA_033549405.1 Bacillota bacterium
GACCGGAACACTGCGGACAGACTTGGTCCGTCACAGGCACATCATGTTCGACCACTTCCAGCGGAAAAGCTGCCAGATCCTGTTCGCGTTTGCCTGGCTGTTTTTTCCTGGGTTTGTTCACGTCCGCTTCTTGCGGTTCAGGCTGTTGTTCAGCCGCTACGGCTTCGACTTCATTAAAGAAGGATAACTGATTGGAATCAATGGTTTTCTCGCTGGACGGGCCGAATAGTTTCCGGTTGGATGACTTGAGTTGATCGAACATCCAGGCGAGCTGACGCTGCATCTGCTGACTGACAACCAGCAGATCCTCATGGTTCAGCCGGCTCAGATCGGCGTTCGGATCCATGATGTTTATGCGTGTATCCATACCATAAAGATTACCTGATTTCGCCCGCATTTTCCATTCTCAAAACGCCGGTAAATGCCCTGTTTTCAGCCATTATACCGTTATTTGGCGAATTGACTTCAGACCGCATACATGACCTTAATTTCACGGTGCGCCTGCGGCTGTGACAGGTTTAATCCATCCAAAAGCCAGCGATATTCGCGCAGGCTGATCTGCTTTACACCGGTTTCATCCTGAGGCCATTTGAACCGTTCGCGTTCCAGGCGTTTGTAATACAGCCAGAATCCATTGCCATCCCATTGCAGTACTTTGAGACGATTGCAGCCGCGATTGCAGAATACGTATAAGTTTCGCGAGTAGGGATCCAGTTTGAACCGCTGCTGCACCAGTCCGCTCAAGCCGTCGATGGACATCCGCATGTCGGTGGCGCCACAGGCCAGATGGACCTGCACGTTGTCGGTAAAGTTCAGCATAGCTCTTTGATGAGCCGCAGCACGCCGGCTACCGTCTGCTGATCGAATCCCTGTGGAATCTCCAGGTGATAGTCACCCACCCGAATGCGCAGACAGACTTCGCTGTTGGTTGACGCAACCGGCCGCGGCACCGGCAATGATACCCACTGTTGCGCAGCAGAACCAGATCCCGCCTGCGCCTGGTTTTCTCGACGCGCTTTCATGAGCCAGTTGGAAAACGTCTTGACCGATATCTTGTGTTCTTTACAGTATGCAGTCTGGGTCAGTCCGCTCTGCTGATAGGCGTTGATGTGCTGGTGCCACATGGCCCGGCGGTTGGTTATTTTTTCTCCCGTCATGTTCAATCCTCTCTTGCCTTGTTTTTAATGATTGTCACATGATCGGGTCTGGCTTTGTAGGTGTCTACAGTTTACCGCTTACTGTCAACCTGAGTGACAACCTTAAAGTCACCCTCTTTGAAGTGAAACAGCGAAGCCAGATTTTTGGCATCAACTTTGTCGTTTTTTTACTTTCCGAATGTTCAGATTTCTGATAGAATCCGATTGTTATCAGCGTATTGCGAGGGCGAATATCCTCTAAATTGCTTATAGATACGGTTGAAATTCGAAATAGTGTTGAAACCCGAAGATAGGACAGCGTCAGTGATTAGTGAATCTGTTTCGGTAATAAGTTTTTCAACTGCACAGATGCGAACAAAATTTA
>JAWSUP010000600.1:0-1504 GCA_033549405.1 Bacillota bacterium
TGGGTGCAGCCGACGGCTATCGCCACCAGCATCCCCATAACAAGAACAAATGCCAATACTCTCTTGCTCATTTTCTTCCTCCTTGTTGCTTGCTTGTGCTTTGCCGATACTCTGGGGCTTTTGTTCTTTTCGTGTGAAGTTTATCTTCATATCCTTTTATGACGCTCTGATTTTGTCACTTGCTGATAAATATTAATGTGAGCACACTTATCCCGTGTCCATAATCAAATCCGCCTCCTTCGGCAGAAATTTTGCTTTCGTTGTTTTCGGCTTGAATGTGTTAATGCAACAGCTTTATCGAAACTCATATGCTCTGATTGATTAATATTATATGGGTGCACTGCACCATTTGTCAACACTGCTTTCACCATGTTTCAGCATAATGTTATATTTACTCGGATTGTTAAGGCATAAAACTGTGTCAGATAGATAATTACCTGATTATTGTTAAGCAATCTGACTAAATGTTTGTCGCATTGATTGTGTAATGTTTCGAAATGTTTCGATACCGGTTTAGAAAAATCTGTCAACTATTCGAACAGAGCCCCGCATCTTCCCGATTTCCTGTTAAGTATAACTGCCTATCTGTTTATTTTCACATATCGAAATCATCCTAATTCGCCAGATTCATAGCCCATTCAGGATCCGCGATCATGCCGTCCTTGATCACCAGTCGGATAGAACGCAGGATGCGCAGATCGGTCAGAGGATTGCCATTTACAACGAGCAGATCGGCTTTTTTGCCGCTGGCCAGTCTGCCCAGGCGATCGTCGAGACCGCAGATCTCGGCAGCCGTTCCCGTAGCGGCACGCAGGCAGTCCATGGCGGACAAGCCGCAGTCCTGCAATAGGCACAGTTCTTCGACAACATCGCCGAACGTGTCTGTACCGCAACCGATCCTGATGCCGCGGGCAGCAGCCTGGCGGACGCTCTCCCGGTGCGGCACGACAACCCGCCGCCTGATCAACGCACCCAGGGCAGGATCACCGCGTTCCTCTTCCCTTCTGGCAACCGCTTCGATACCGGATAATGTCGGCACATAGTGGACACCTCTGGCTTGCATCAGAGACAAGGCTGCTTCATCCAGGCAGACACCGTGTTCAATGCAGTCAACACCCGCATTGAGGGCATTATGGATTGCGGCCGTACCCATGGCGTGCACTGTCGTGCGGCGCCCCCGATCATGAGCTTCCCTGATACCGGCAGCCAGTTCATCTTCACCCATCTCCACCCAGTCGGGATCCTCGTGTTCAGGCATGCCGCCCAGGCCGCCGCTGGCCATGAACTTGATGAAGTCGGCGCCGTGCTTGATTTCCATGCGCACCGCTTTGCGGATTTCGTCAGGTCCGTCTGCCTCAACAGCCCCCTGGTAGCGGTGTGTCTCATGACCGCCCGTGGCAGCCACGCCGAAGCCACAGGCCAGAACATTGGGTCCGCGCACCTGGCCGTTGCGGATCATGTCGCGCAGGACGATGTTGATTCGATTTTTCGACGCACAGTCCCG
>JAWSUP010000601.1:0-1451 GCA_033549405.1 Bacillota bacterium
ATGTGTCTCGGCATAATCGAACACCTTTCTGACCGGCGTGTTGTCGCGTCCCATGATGCGATCCATTCCATAGAAAGCCCCAAGCATATGACTGCTGTTGATCATGCGGTTACCGCCGCAGCCGACAAAGAGGTTTTTACTGTAATTGGCCATGCCGGCAACTTCATGCGGCACAACCTGCCCGATGGATATAATCAGGTCATAAGATGGATCCAGCAAGTGTTTATTAATCTCAACATCGATCGGATCTGTCATCAGGCCTTCTGAAACAGATCTGATAAAATCACCCGGAATTTCTCCGAGTTTGACGACATCGGTACGCCAGTTATGGGTGATCATGGCAGAAAAAGGGACATCAGGTCCAAAGAAAGCCTGGAACTCGTCTTTGCTCATCGCTTCGTGAGAACCCAAAGCCGGCAGAATATCGACGGTGCAGTTGTCCTTGAGCATGGTATAGTACAAAGCTGTGATTTTTCCGGCGCCGGAGTGGAGTCGCGTGATATCTGGTGGTATCAGCAGAACCCGGGCTAGCCGGCCTTTATCTTCCAGTGACGCCTTAAGCGCCTGGCGCAGTTCAGTATCGGATATTCCCCGGTCATCCCGGGCGTAGCGTTCAATGGCTAATGGTTGTGACATGTTTGCGCACCTCTTTCTGATGATCCGACTGGCGGCCGCTGCCCCTTATTCCAATCCAGACACACTATATAATACCATGATCAGACCAGATTTATAGATTCATGTGTGACAGATCAGCGGTTGATAAAAATCCACCAGGTTATTTTCCGGTGAATTTACATACGCCCTGTCAATCCTAAGATGCTTAACGCACCATCCGTATGATGATGACAATAAACGTGATGACAATCGGTGGCAGGACGATCAGGATAAAATTCGTCACACTTAATGGAAAAGTGTCCGACTTGATTTGGCGGGCAAAAAAACGACGAATGTTTTTTTGCAGCGGCAGCAGTGCGACGAGCGTAAACAGGGTGTAGATCGGAAGGATATCGAGCAGGGCGATTGCGATGATCGCTGCGACGGAAACAAGATAAAGTGCAGCAAAAAGCAGCAAAGATCGCTTTTGACCCAAATAGTACGGCAATGTGAAACGGCTGATGGCAACATCATGGGTTACATCACAGATATTGTTGGCCAGCATGATATTAGCGATACCCATCATCGGCGGAACAGTCAGAAGAAGCAGACTGATCAGATCAGGCAGATGAATGTCGAGTGAAAGAAATGGCGCCTGCCAGGTCAAACGGACCGGAGCCATTTCCGGGCTGTTGATCGTGACCATCAGAAAGGGTATGAAAAAACCCATAAAAAATCCGGAAAACACTTCGCCCAGAGGCATACGGGAGATTGGGGCTGGTCCGAAGGTATAGACAATGCCAACAATAAAGCAGGCCGCTCCGGCAAGGAACACAACAGGACTTGTCATCAGCGCC
>JAWSUP010000602.1:0-1409 GCA_033549405.1 Bacillota bacterium
ATCGCCAGCGCAGGTTGTTAACTGTTCTGGAGAGAACAGGCCAGCAACTGGAACTGGACCGAACTGCTGTATGGACCTTCAATAAGCCTGGCCAAGATACCTATACATCAGTTACCAGACCGGCCTACCTCGGCTTTGGCGTTTCAGCCGTATCGGTCATCGGACCGGATATGATCATCAACACCTTTTCGGTCGACAGATATATCCGGCTCCTGTCGGGCAAACAGCCGGCAGCGGCCTTGCATCTGGCCTTCGGTGCAAGGCAACTGGCCCTTTACGTCCTTTTCTGGCAAGCTTACAAACTTATCCTTGATGAGGCCGATTTCCGTGAACGGACCGGACAGGATATGTCAGAAGCGCTGGGCTGTGAATTGCGACTGGCATGCCTGATGGGTTGGATCGTGCGGCTGCCGGACAAGAAGGGGTATCGACTGACGCGCCGCGGCATACGGCTGTATCATGAAGCGGAACAGGTCGTGACCCATTCTTTTCTGGATCCGCTCTGGCGCATGGCTGGACAAAATCCGGACCCGCCGGAGATCATTTTGTCGTAAGTGCCGAAAACTTGCGGGAAAGTTGTGCTGTTTAGCTGCAGCAGTCCTCTGACCAGGCAGAACGATCGGGCGGTTGACGTCATAAAGATTGAAGCCGATAATAAAAGAAACCTTGGGAAATATTATTCGGATTTGAATGTTTTTGTGTCGACAGGAGGAACCGGATATGAGCAAGATCAGACTGAAATCTTTCAATTATGCCATCGGTATGTTTGGCACTTCCATTCCCATCAACATGCTAAAGACATACGCCGCTTTTTTCTACATCGATCGGCTCGGTTTGAGAACCAGCCAATTTTCGCTGGTATTGCTGATCTACACGTTCATCGATGCGATCGACAACCTGGTCTATGGGTACTTGTCCGATCGGACCCGGACCCGCTGGGGGCGGCGCAGGCCTTGGCTCGTGATCGGAACGCCGCTCCTGGTTCTCGGCCTGATCGCATTTTTCAACACGCCGGGCAGGCTGGTTGGAAACGGGCTCCTGGCGTACTGCATGCTCTTCTACATTCTGACCGGCACACTCGATTCCGTCATTAACGCAAATTATGGCGCACTTTTCCCCGAGCTGTTTCCCGATGATGCCGGCAGAGCCGTTACCAACGCCATGCGCCAGGCATTTCAGCTGGTCGCCATGGTGATCAGCATTGCCCTGACACCGGTCGTGACCAGCGCTCTCGGCTATGGCACGACAGCCGTCATCTACGGGATTCTGGGCGGTGTCGTCATCCTGTACATGAGTGTGACCAGTCGCGAAACAGCAGACCTGAAGCTGGAAAAAAAGCCGCATCTTTTCGACAGTATACGCAGCCTGTTTATCAACAGCAAGTTCTGGCTGGCTGGTTTGACCAATGC
>JAWSUP010000603.1:0-1357 GCA_033549405.1 Bacillota bacterium
CCGCCGAGGTCAGCCTGATCCATACGTTCGCTGAAGCCAAAGAGTACATCGCTGCCGTCGACCATCCGGGTGTTGGCCATATCAATGGCGATGTTTATCACATGCTGGTGAGCGAAAGCCATATCGGTCAGGCGATTCTGGACAGTGGGTCCATGTTGACGAATCTGCACATGGCGGACACAAACCGGTGCGCGCTTGGCGAAGGATTTCTCGATCTGGACACGATCATCATGGCACTCTACCTGATCGGTTACAATAATGACAACTGCTTCGTGACACCGGAGCCGCTTGGCCCCGGAGGAGATCCATATCCGGCCATGAACGGAAAACCCGATCCGGAAAAGCTTGACCAGCTGGTGCTGGATACTGCGGATTATTTCCGCATGCGCGAAGATGAGATCCTGGCATAATGTGCATATCAGGCAAAAGGTGAATGTTTACAATTCTTCTACAGGCAGTATAATTGCTAACCGTCAGCGTTTTGTACTGCCGGGCGGTTCATCTATTAAACCAGTGTGGCAGCTGTCAGGAACCGGAGGGAGACATGTTCACGCGAAAAGAGGAAGAGGTCCTGCGGTCTTTGGCCAGGCAGGTCAAAGAGTATTCACTTGATCCGATCAATGTTGAGAAAAGAGAATTCTGGTGCCGCCATACCTCAATGAAGGGCGAACGTCCGGCTATTTTTGTGCACCCGGATGGTTCATGGGATGAATTGTTGCCGAGAAATGAGCTGGCCTGTGAGCATGACTATGCCCGTGAGCTTGAATATGCATTGCGGAGGCGCGTGTTCCGTCATCAGTACATCCACGATGATGTGCCGATCGAAGGATCTTTTCCCGTACAAAAGGTGTTCACCAACTCCATGTGGGGTGTTGCTGCGAAAAGATTTGACAAGACCAGCCCCGAAGGTTCATGGAAACATGAACCGATCATCCGGCAGGCGTCCGACTGGCGCCAGTTGAAGATGCCGAAAGTCGAATATGACGACCATGCGACCCGACGGCGCTTTGATGCCGTCGGAAATCTGCTCGGTGACCTTTTGGACCTTAAGTATGTCGGCGTCACTTCCTTCAGCGCCCATATCATGCATTACTATTGTGATTACCGGGGCATGGAAAACATGTTTCTCGACCTTGTCCTGGAACCGGAGATGGTCCATGAGCAGATCCGTTTCTTCACCGACGGCGTGATCTCGATGTTCAGGCAATATGAGCAGCTGGGCCTGGTTTCGCTGAACAACGATGACACTTTCCACTACACAGGCGGTATCGGCTATAATCACGAATTGCCCGGCAAGGATTACAATCCCGGCCAGGTCAGGCTCGCCAACGTCTGGGGCGCAGCCGAAGCCCAGGAG
>JAWSUP010000604.1:0-1353 GCA_033549405.1 Bacillota bacterium
CATAGCCGGACGGCTTTATCCCTTGACCTGTGTATCGATGGGCAATCCGCACGCCGTCACATTTATGGATCAGATCGACCTGTTGGACCTGGAGCGGCTGGGGCCCTCTTTCGAACATCATTCCCTGTTTCCCGACCGCGTCAACACAGAATTCGTCCAGGTTGTTGACCGGCATAACTTGCGCATGCGCGTCTGGGAGCGGGGTGCCGGAGAGACGCTGGCGTGCGGCACAGGCGCCTGCGCTGCCCTGACTGCCGCCGTACTGACGGACAGGTCCGAGCGCCAGGCTGTCGTACACCTCAGAGGCGGCGATCTGACAATCGAATGGCACAAAAAAACGGATGAACTTTATATGACCGGTCCGGCAGCCACTGTTTTCGATGGCTCGCTGGATCTCACTGAGGAGGATGACTTATGTTGAAAATCAATGAAAACTTCCAGCAGTTGCCAGGCAGCTACCTGTTTTCGGAAATAGCCCGGCGTGTGTCTCATTTTAAAGAGGAGCACCCGCAGGCAGAGGTTATTTCGCTGGGTATCGGCGATGTGACCAGGCCGCTTGCACCGGCTGTTATCGATGCTTTGCACATAGCTGTTGCAGAGCAGGCCGCTGAAGCCACTTTCCGGGGATACGGCCCGGAGCAGGGTTATGCGTTTCTCCGGGAAACGATTGCGGAAAAGTACTATGCGCGCCGGCATGTTACTATCGCGGCAGATGAGATTTTTATCGGCGATGGCGCTAAAAGCGACACCGGTAACATCGGCGATATATTTTCATCAGATGCCGTTGTCGCAGTGTGCGATCCGGTGTATCCCGTCTATGTCGATACCAACGCCATGTCAGGCCGGGCTGGTTTGTATGGTGCAGACGGCCGTTGGACCCGATTGATCTATCTGCCATGCACCCGCCAGACTGAATTCTGTCCCGTCCTTCCCGGGCCGCAGGACCCGGTACCGGACCTGATCTATCTCTGTTTCCCCAACAATCCGACCGGCGCCACCATCACGGCTGAAGGGCTGAAAGAATGGGTCGACTACGCCCGCCTGCACGGTTCTGTGATCCTCTACGACGCGGCCTACGAGGCCTTCATCACCCAGGATCTGCCCCACAGCATTTTCGAGATCGAGGGAGCCCGGGAATGCGCCATCGAGTTTTGCAGTTTTTCCAAGCTGGCCGGCTTTACCGGCATGCGCCTGGGCTTTACGGTCATCCCTCATGATCTGAAGATTGGCGGTGTCAGCCTGAACAAGCTCTGGAACCGGCGCCAGACGACCAAATTCAACGGTGCTTCTTACTTGGCACAGAAGGCCGGAGCAGCTGTTTTCAGCGACCAGGGGTACAAGGAAATCCAGGCG
>JAWSUP010000605.1:0-1349 GCA_033549405.1 Bacillota bacterium
ATCCTGAATATCAAGGTCACACCGGCCGCGCCCGCCGTAATACGGCGCAAGGAGGACTCATATGATCAATGTTGGTTTACTCGGGTTTGGCGGCATCGCCCAGGCACATCGGGCCGCGTACGACAGCTTGGCCAAAAAAGGCGTACCGGTCTGTCTGAAGGCAGCCTGCGACACAGATCCGGAGCAATTTAAAAAGAGAATTGCCATCAACCTTGGCACAGCGGATGTCGATGAAAGCAGACCGCTGGCCTGCTACTCGGACCTGGAAGAAATGCTGGCCAAAGAAAATCTGGATCTCATCGACATCTGTTTGCCGACCCCGCTGCATGCGGCAAATGCCATAGCCATGCTGAATCGCGGTTACAATGTACTGAGTGAAAAGCCCATGGCTCGCACGCTAGTTCTGTGCAATGACATGCTGACTGCAGCACAAAAGGCCAAAGGGCGCCTGATGATCGGCCAGTGCCTGCGCTTCTACCCTCAATATGAGTACATCAAGGACCTGATCGACAAAGGGACCTATGGACGCGTCATCAGCGCATTTTTCGAGCGGACAAGCGGGCCGCCGATCTGGGCCTGGCAGAATTGGTACATGGACTATGAACGTTCCGGCGGTTGTCTCCTGGACATGCACATCCATGACCTGGACATGATGCGTTACCTGTTCGGCGAGCCGGAATCTGTCTCATGCCGCACCCAGGATGTGCAGTCAAAGATGGATGTGGTGCACAGCAGGCTGAACTACGCAGACAAGCCCGTTTTCGCAGTCGGTGACTGGTCATTGGACAGCATTCCGTTCCGCCACGCCTACCGGATCGGATTCGAAAAAGCCACTGTTATCTTTGACAGTAGCTTGGTCACAGTTTTTCCTCGTTCCGGAGAATCATTTAAGGTTGATCTGCCTTATGAGCAGGGCGGCATCGAACGGGAGATCGCTTACTTCGTCGGTCTGCTCGAATCAGGAGAAGAGAATATGAAAAACCCGCCGGAGAGTGCCGCACTGACGGTCCGGCTGGCAGAAGCGCTGCGCGACAGCGCCTTACAGGGAGGAACCCTGTTACCGTATTCGGGAGGTGTTTGATCATGAAAATCGGCGTTATCATCAGCTATCGTCAGGGAACCAGCCTGAAAGAGCATTTTCAGCAGGCACGTGACCTGGGTCTTGACGGCTGCCAACTCAACATTTGGGACAGTGCACTGTACACAGATGAAGAGGCCCGGATCGTACGTGAGGCAGCAGAACAGACCGGTTTGGATATCACGGCGCTCTGGGCTGGCTGGAGCGGACCGAAGGAATGGAATTTCACGGGTGGGCCAGCAACACTGGGCCTGGTGCCGCCGGCTTACCG
>JAWSUP010000606.1:0-1239 GCA_033549405.1 Bacillota bacterium
CGCAAGTATTTCGCCGACAATCCCGGCCACTTCGATCCGCGCCAGTATCTCGGCCCGGCCCGCACGGCCATCAAGGGCATGGTCGCGCACAAGATCAAAGATGTGCTGGGCTGCGACGGCAAAGCCTGACCAGAAAACTGCAGCATGACCTGATACAACAGTAAGACCGGGGCATAAACCCCGGTCTTGATTTTTCCTTTTTTTTCAGATAGAGCATTGTGTGCCAGTTACGGTATTGCCTCTGTCTTCGTTAATTCACCTCTGACCAGCAGGCGATGGGAGGCGACGCGGATCGGGTCGCACGTCACCAGCATGATGCGTCTGCCTTCAACAGGCGCATAGATCTCTTTGAGCAGATCGTACGGCAGGATGCGGTCGATCTTATCTACTGTATAGGTATAGCGGAACTGTTTGTCCTCAATAATGATGACGTCACCGATTTCCATTTCACCCAGTCGGTTGAAATGGCGGCCATAGCTGTACATGCGATGCCCAAGCAGCACGGAGCGGCCTTCCTTGCCCAGAGTTGCGCTGGGCGTATAATGGCCGATGGCAACGCGCAGGTTATACTTTGATGTCCCTTCAGCGATCGGCATATTGACATTGATGTCCGGGATCTCGATCCGGGCGATGGCTCTGACGACAATCTTCTCCGGTGCTTCTGTCGGCGTCGGTTCGGGTGTCGGCGTCAGATCGGACGATGGTTTAGTTGGTCCGCCTGGCTGCGTCGTATAGTTCGTATCAGCAGGCTTACTGGTGGTGGGAGCCGTTTCATATTCATCAAAATCACTGAAATACTCTATATCTTCGCCGTCGACAACCAACTGGTCCGGATCGAAGGTGACGGTGCCATCGCCATGGTTGAAATTGTCGAGCAGCTCCTGACTGACCTGGTCCTGCTGCCTGTGATTGATGATGGGCTTGAGGATCAGGGCAAGACCTGTTAAGGCTAAGGCAACGATCAGCATATCCAGCACAACCAAAACCGGTTTGCGTTTTTTTCTGATCCGTCCGGTTCTCTGCCTGTCCGGTTCTTGTGCAGGCGATGTCGTCTGCACCTCTGTCGTCTGTTGTTCAGACTTCAGCCTGTCTTGTTCATTCTTGTCTTCATATTGCGTCACAGTCAATGCCCCGTTTCTATTTCATTTTCATGCGCGCCATCTGGCAGATCTTGTTCCTGTGGCTGGTCCGATTCGACCGCCTGGCGCTGCTGCAGCCGCCGTTCACGCCTTTCGACAG
>JAWSUP010000607.1:0-1229 GCA_033549405.1 Bacillota bacterium
GCCGATTTGGCCTGTTCCGGCATACAGGTCCAGAAAGCCGTCAGCCGGCCAGTAAGGCTGTAAAATAGAAAACAGCGCTTCCTTGACCCGATCGGCAGTCGGACGCGTTGAAAGGCCAGTGGGTGCAATCAGACGGGTCCCTTTACTGGATCCAGATATGATACGCGGCATATATCCTCCTGTGCTGCAACAAATTGGCGTTTTCCTCTTTAGAGCCCGACATCGGCAAAAACCGACTGGTACCTGTCAATAATGATCCGGCGCATCCGGCTGTGTTCCGGATCTTGCAGATCCGGATCGGTGCGGATGATCGTCTCCAGGGCTTCCTCTACTTCCTGCATCAGATCCCTGTCGCGATAGAGGTTGGCGATGCGCAGCGGCGGTAAGCCATGCTGCCGTGTTCCGAAAAAATCGCCCGGGCCGCGCAGCTGCAGATCCTGTTCAGCGACGGCAAAGCCATCAGCAGAATGGCAAATGGCGCGCAGCCGTTTTCTGGCAAGATCATCATCGGCATCGCTGATCAATACACAGATGGACCGGTGTTCACCGCGGCCGATACGTCCGCGCAACTGATGCAGCTGCGCCAGGCCGAACCGTTCAGCGTTTTCGATCACCATCAAGGCCGCATTGGCGTTGTCGACCCCGACCTCAATTACGGTTGTGCTGACCAGTATCTGGACTTTTCCCTGCATGAATTCGTCCATAACCGCATCTTTTGCAGTCTGGCGCAAGCCTCCATGCAGCAGGCCGACCGTCAGGTCGGGGAAAACGTCTTGTGCCAGGTGATTATACGTGCTGACAACCGACTCGAGATCCAGCTCAGCCTGTTCTTCGATCATGGGACAGACGATATAGACCTGGCGCCCTTCCTTGACAAAGCGCCGCATCAGCAGCTCAATGCGGGGACGGTCGCAGCCGTTTGCCGTGTAGGTCGCTATCGGCGTCCGTCCTGCCGGCAACTCATCGATCAGTGACAGATCCATATCACCATATAGGACGAGTGCCAGTGAACGTGGAATCGGGGTTGCCGACATGACCAGGACGTGGGATTCTCTTTGCGGATATGCGGGATCGCCAGGTTCAGGGTCAGAGCCAGCTTTACTGCCCAGACGTACGCGCTGCCGGACACCAAAGCGGTGCTGCTCATCGGTTATCGCCAGTCCCAGTTTCTGGAAACTGACTTGATCCTCGATCAGGGCATGTGTACCGACAATGACTGAAAGTTGCCC
>JAWSUP010000608.1:0-1228 GCA_033549405.1 Bacillota bacterium
CCATCTTCTCTGCCGGCATCCCGTTTTGTTCGTCGGCAGCCATACGCTCAACCGAGCGACGGCAGCGCGCCGCATAGGGCAGCAAATCATTGTCTTTGCTGATGATGCGGGCGTCAGTAAAACCAGTTTGCGTATCGCCTGGCTGCACGAGCAGGCAGCGGATACCGTATGGCTTGACTTCATTGGCCAGTGCCTGCGTCAGGGCAGCAACAGCGGCCTTACTGGCCGAATAGCATGCCTGGAACGGAATCGGTAAGAAACCTGCTACCGATCCGAGTTGAACGATCAAGCCGGAGCCTTGCTGTCGCATTCTGGCCAGCACAGGCGGCAGCATGTTGCACACGCCCAGGTAATTAGTTGCCATCTGGGCTGCCGCTTCCTGCGACGTCATCGCTTCGACAGCGCCGGCCAGACCGAATCCGGCAGCCTGGATCAGGACATCAATCCGCTGTTCTTCTGCGACGACCCGGGCAATAACCGCACGGGCCGCCTCTGCGTCTGTCACATCCAGCTTCATCGTCCTGAGATTACCAGGCACAGCGGTCTGCCCGAACTGATCCGGCAAGCTGCGCGCCAGCGCATATACATGGTCGCCACGCATGGCCATCTGCCCGGCCAGAGCTTTGCCAATGCCGGAGCTGGCGCCGGTTATGACAACAACACGTACTGCCTGAGCCGTTTTTTGCTGATGGGTCATGACGTGGTCCTCCTGTCCGACCTGGCGACCAGGCGGTACTGCCTGAGCTGACGGCGCCTCTCTTTTGCGTCCGGTATGTGATGGGACAATAACTGCCAGAAGGCAGGTCCATGATTCAATTGAGAGATATGACAGAATTCATGCAAGATCACATAGTCGAGCAAAGCTACAGGTAAACTGGCGCAGCGGCGGTTGATGCTGATCGTCCCTGTTTTGCTGCAGCTGCCCCACCGGCTGATCAGGTCTTTGATCATAATTTTTCCGGGTGCGGGCAGTTGATGCAGGTGCATTAGATGGACAATCCGTTCATGGATGAACCGGTCGGCCTGCACTGCTGTTTCAGCTGTCTCTTGTCTGATCGGGACCTGTGTCTGATTTTCCTGTCTTTTGCGATTAATCCAGACCGCTTTTTCCTGGACAAAACGGTCAATGCGCCACTTCGGCATACCAAGGGGACTTCTGACTTCGAGCGTATTGTCGGCCTTGACGATCAGGGCCAGAGATTTTCTCCTGGAACGCACCAGATTATAG
>JAWSUP010000609.1:0-1181 GCA_033549405.1 Bacillota bacterium
CCAGGGCAGCCTTGGCCCGGACATCCTCAGGACACGTTTCGTCAACCAAAAGCTGTATTTCGCCGCTGCGATCGCGCAGTGTGATGAAAACCAGGCCGCCAAGATCGCGCTGCTTGTGGCACCAGCCCATCAGAACCAGTTCCTGACCGATCGCTGTCTGGTCAATTTCCGCACATCGGTGTGTCCGTTTCAGTCCGATCATGTTTTCTGTCATTTTTGTCTCTCCTGCCTGTTCAAGGATCTGCACAGCCCCTTAGGTTGTCATGAAATAAACTGTTCCTTCTTTCATTATACTACGCCAGGCTGTTTTCCAACTTGGCGAGCACGACCTCGGTTTCCTGGCCGTCGCGCAGGTCGCGCAGCCGTCCTGTACCGTTTCGCACCTCGTCGTCACCGATCACCAGAACATAGCGGGCGCCGCTTTTGCCGGCGTATTTCATCTGGGCCTTAAGGCTACGGCCCAGAAGGTCTGTTTCGCAGCGAAAACCGGACCGGCGCAACCGGTTGCACAAGATGCGCGCGTCATCTTCGTGATTGCCTGCAATGGCGACGAATAGAATTGGTCCAGGCGTAACCGGCAATTCGACGCCCTGTGCCGCCAGTTCCATCAGCAGCCGCTCGACACCGAGGGCAAAGCCGATGCCGGGAGTCGATGGCCCGCCGACAGCTTCGATCAGGCCATCATAGCGTCCGCCACCGCAGATGGTTCCCTGGGTACCGACGTGCTCTGAGACAAACTCGAAGACAGTTCTCGTATAATAGTCCAGGCCACGGACGATCCGTTTGTCGATCGTGTAGGGCAGTGCCAGGATATCGAGCTGGTGCTGCAAGCCGGTGAAGTGTTCCTGGCAGGCAGGGCACAGATGATCGGTCTGGGCAGGCGCATGGACGGTAACAGTCTGGCAGCGTGCCTCTTTACAGTCGATGATGCGCAGCGGATTGCGGTCGTAACGGTCCCGGCAGTTTTCACAAAGGTGCGCCAGATGCGGCTGCAGCCACTCTTTGAGGAGCAGGTGATATTGGCCGCGACAGACCGGACAGCCAATGCTGTTGATGCGCAGACTGGTTTCCTTGAGACCCATGGTTGTGAAGAAAAGTGAAAGCAGACCGATCAACTCGGCGTCTATGGCCGGTCCAGCCGCACCGATCGCTTCACAGCCAAACTGGTGGAACTCCCGGTA
>JAWSUP010000610.1:0-1154 GCA_033549405.1 Bacillota bacterium
AATCGAAACGGTCGTATGCCGCTCCATGCTGACGCTGGATGTGGACCAGGCAGAAGCTGGCTTTATCGAAAGGTTCTGCACAACCGGCAAATATACTGCTGCGCTCTACACGACACACGGGCATACGCCTGAAAGGCCCCGAGTGCGCATCATCTTGCCGTTTACGAGAGACACTGCTATAGACGAGTTTTCGGCTATAGCGAGATATTTCGCTGCAGAATGGGGCATAGACCAGTTTGATGAATGCTCCTACCGGCCAAACCAGCTGATGTACTGGCCGACCACACCAGCAAACGGCGAATACATTTTCAAGCGGGTTGATGGTGACTGGCTTGATCCAGACCAGTATCTTGCGGTGTACCCGAACTGGAAGGATTGTTCGTTGCTCCCCACCTCCTCACGCGAAAGCGAGGCACGGGCGACCGACGCCAGGCATCAGGCGGACCCGCTGGCCAAGCAGGGCGTCATCGGTGCGTTCTGCCGTACCTACCCGATCGAGGACGCCATTGCAGTTTTCCTGAGTGATGTCTATGAACCATCGGTCATCGCAGGCCGGTATGACTACATCCCGGCGGATAGTTCGGCCGGTGTGGTGATCTACGACGACAAATTCGCCTACAGCCATCACGCGTCGGATCCCGCTAGCGGGTATTTGCTGAATGCCTTTGACCTGGTCCGGATCCATAAATTCGGCAATGAGAAAAAGTCCATTTCTGACATGATGGATTTTGCCGTTAAGGACGAGCGTGTCAGTGCGCTGCTGCTGCAGGAAAAGCAACAAGCAGCAACGGCAGAGTTCGATGACTGGACAAAAGCACTGCGCCGGGATCGTGGCGGGCTTTTACAAAACAGCCTGCACAACCTTACGCTCATCATGGAAAACGATGAAAAACTCAAGGCCATCTGCTTCAACCAACTGGCAGACGGCATGGAAATCAAGGGTCATGTGCCCTGGCAGCATCCCGCGCGGTTCTGGCGAGATGCCGACGATGCGCAGCTGATCTGTTATGTGGATGCCAACTACGGCACATTCTCAGCGCGAAACTACCAGATTGCGGTCGCCAAGGTCGTCGATGACCGTTCCTATCATCCCATCCGGGAGTATCTCGCTTATCTGCCGGCCTGGGACGGTATAAGGCGCGCTGAAGTCATCC
>JAWSUP010000611.1:0-1020 GCA_033549405.1 Bacillota bacterium
ACAAATTTCCAGAAAATTTCCGCAGGGATTTGAAGAAATAGCTTGCATTTGAACTTTTTCTGTTATAGAATAACTTTTGCGCGACTTTGCCGGATGGTTCGGCATGTCCGCACAGCAAAGAAGTTGGAGATTGCCGTCAGCAGCCGCTGCGGCCGCCTGGACGGGTAACTTCAACAGAGCCAGTTCAGCTCACGAAGCTGAACGACAGGTTAACCTGATGACGCAGCGTATGCCCAGGCATGTGCCCAGCGCCGGATCGACCATAAGACGGATGACTGGGTTTTATGATGGTCATAGAAGAAACGCCCGGCACAGGTGAAGCCTGAAAAGCAGAACACGAGGAGGTTTGACACATGGCATCAAATCAAAGAATCCGCATCAGACTGAAGGCTTTCGACCACAACATTCTCGACGAGAGTGCCGAGCGAATCGTGGAAACAGCGAAACGCACAGGAGCCAGCATATCGGGACCGATCCCCCTGCCTACAGAGAAGGAGATCATCACCATCCTGCGCTCACCGCACAAGTACAAAGACGCACGCGAGCAGTTTGAAATCAGAACACACAAGCGTCTGATCGATGTGCTGACACCCAACACGCGCACGGTTGAAGCGCTGATGAAGCTGGAAATGCCCGCCGGCGTCAATATCGAGATCAAACTATAAGGAAGATCCGGCAGCGGGGTTTATAGCCGCTGCGGTCATGTTCGCCAATCGCGGCGAACCAATAACCAGGAGGTACGAAAAACATGGCAAAGTTCATGATTGGCAGAAAAGCGGGGATGACTCAGCTGTTCGATGAGAATGGTCTGGCTATTCCGGCAACCGTCATTGACTGCGGCCCGATCGTCGTGATTCAGAACAAGAATCCCGAAACAGATGGTTATCGCGCCGTCAAGGTCGGATACGGACCCGTACGCGCCAACAAGGTAAAGAGGCCGATCAAAGGTCAGTACGATAAAGTTGGCGTTGAACCGCGTAAAGTGATGCGTGAATTCAAGACGGATGAAACATTTGAGCC